>CASEWY010000123.1 GCA_949291625.1 uncultured Bacillota bacterium | reverse complement strand
CGATTTTGGTAATATTCTATAATCATTTTAGTTAATAATTTATCATCTATTTTTGCATTAATTAATTTAAATTCTTCTAAAGCTGATTCGTAATATTCATCAACTTTTGAATCATTTTGATTTAGCATAGCTTGAATAAATTTTAAAGATAATAATATTCTTTTTTTCTTTTCATTTTTTATTAATCGAGATATTTCACTCCGTGCTTCTTTTAAAGGCTTTGTTTTATAGACAATATATGCATGATAAAAATTAATATCCGAAAATGTCGAACCATTCTTTTTAGCAGATTGATAAAATTTTTCTGCTTTATCAAATTTATTTATCACAAAGTACAATACAGTTAAATTATCACAACAAGCTTTAATACGCCCAATAAAATTATTTTCTAATGCTTTATTATACATTTCTAAATATATTTTTTCAGCTTTTTCAAATTGTTTTATTTCCATATAACTAATGGCTTTCTGTATATTTGCTTGTATTTCACGATTTAACAATCCATTAAATTTAAAATATTTAATGCTTTCGTCAAAATATTTATCGGCTTCAAAATAATCTTCTTCTATTTGTAATAATCTACCAATTTGATAATAAAGCATTCCTAATATATAACTATCAAGATTATTTAATGAATATTTATTATAAGTTCCTATAAGTATTTTTCTTAATTCTTTAACATTATCTTCAATTTCTTTGGTAAACATCCATTGTATGGCATAAATAAAAGTTATATTATTGTCATATTGATCAATATACTCTTTGCATTTTTCAAGATATACTTCTCCACTTTTATAATTTTTAAGCTTAGTTTCACGCATCGATTTTATAAGATCCACAAATATAAAGGCTTTAGAATGCTTATATACATCTATTTTTTCTTCAAATTGTTCATATAATTTAAAGAAACCAGACTTATCTATTTTTACTGTATGTTTAAATAATTCTAAAACTAAATTATATCCTTCATCATATAACTCTCTTGAACCATCATATTTTATTTCATAATAATTTATAACATTTTCAAATACTTCTGATGATAATGTTCTTCTTCCTGATTCAATATCATACAAAAGACCTCTACTAACTTTTATTTTAGATGCTAAAGCACTAATATCATCGTTTTCTTTGCGAATTCTTTTAAAATAAGCATATTCTATTGGGGTGATATTCAATTAATCGTCACCGCCTTGGTGATTATTTCCATACAAAGAAATTTTATATATGCACTCACATTCTCCATCTTCATTAATCGTGCATTCTTTTGTATCGTCAGATTGTGCTTCACATGCTTCAATTGGATTTTCTTGAACTGCTTGTACGTTAATGATTCCACAAATCAACATTATTGTTAATAAAGTAAAAAGTTTTTTCATCTTCTATATCCCCTTTTCCATCAAAAACTAAAAGGTTAGAATAGTATTCATATCCATCCTAACTTTTTAAAATAACTTAATTCTTGATTACATGATATATGTATTTACCATCCTTGACATGCTGTAGTATACTCATATGAAGTATAACCATTTGTATATCCCATAGTTGATGGCACATAAGATGTTCCATCAGACAAACTATAGCTTGCAGCAATAATGAAGTATCCTGGATTACTGTTAATATCCATAAAATATGAAGATCCAATAATACTTGAACTTGTTGAAAAATTACCTCTTGTAACTTCTGCATAAGGGCCTTCATTTGCAGGACATTTTATTTTTATTATCATGTTTGAATATGCAGGGCCACGTCTTTCTGCAGCATCCTGTCTATTTTGAGAAGCATTAACACTAACTATTGTTACAAAAAATATAATCAGTGTTATTAATATTTTTTTTTATGTTTTTCATTAATTTCACCTTTAACTTTCTTTTTCTCGCAAACTTTTATTGAAGTTGCTTATTTTTTGATATAACCCATCCAACATTGTATAAGTATATGAAAGATCATTATCAAGTTCATAAGAGTTAGTATCATTACCATTGGTAATCTTGATTCGGTTATTATTATAAATATAAATCATATAACCATTATCTTTATTTTCTAATACCAATAATAATCCATCAGTACCATCTATATAATCAATCTTTTTAAACTTAGCACTGACAATCTCATCAATCATTTCATCATACTGTGGAATTAACCATTCTGTATATTCAGCAGCATATGCATAGTAAGTTTCTTCATCCAATAATTCAGGATTATCAGCTTTAGTGATATCCGTAAAACTATCACTAGTAACAATAAAATCTTTTAGAGTTGAATTCATATTTTCATCCAAAGTAGCAACACTTCCAGAAATATTAGGATTTTTCGATGAAAAATTATCACTTATTTCAGAAGAAACACTATTAGATGTGCAACCAACCAAAATTAGTAATAAAATCAAAATAGTCAACAACTTTTTCACGAATTACACCATCCTTTTCTATTAAATTAAAGCTAGAATAATAAACTTTCTCCGTTTTTATACCTTCCCATCATAGTACAAGTATCCTTAAAAAATTATTTTTTTTATTATTTCTTTGTACTTTGATGTTAACAATTGTTACTTGCATTTTCAATATCATTTTCGGACATAAAATAAGCAATTTTTATCATGCAACTAATATCCAAAACATTCTCTATCTACTTCTATACTTGTTTGTTCTTCTTGAATTCTTTGACCACATTCTGGACATTGATAATATGTTAAATAGTCTTGATACCATACTCTATCTGTGCCAAATGTATGATGTATACAGCCTTCTGATAAACTATGTGGATTGCCAATTGTTATTTCATAATATTGTGTTTGTACTCCATCAGCTTCACAAATTGGCGCATTCATATTTTTTTCATTTATTTCTTCATTATATTCATTTCGAAGATTTGTCATAAAACTACTTATCTCTGCTAAGAAATTATCTAATAATGCATTAGTATAACTTAGATCTTTATCTGCTACATAGCATTGAGAATTTTCACCATCAACTACTTTAATTCTGTTATCTGTATAAATATATAACATATAACCATTATCTTTATTTTCTAATATCATTAATAAGTCGTCAGTTCCATTAATATAATCTATTTTACTATAATTAGCACTAGTTATTTCTTGCATCATTTCATCATATTGAGGAACTATCCAATCAGTAAATTGTTTTGATTGAGCATAATAAGTATCTTCATCTAACAATTCTTGATTGTCTGCTTTAGTAATATCCGTAAAACTCTCACTGGTTATATCAAACTCATCAAATTCAAGAATATCTTTTATATATACTTTTGGTAAATTTCCTGCAAGATTTGGATTAGAAGAAGCTAAGTTATCACCAATCACTTTAGATACATCTACATTTTCTGCTGTACACCCCCCTAGTAACATTAGTGTAAAAATAACTGCTAAAAGTTTTTTCATAATCTCTTCTCCTTGTCTATAATAATAGTGAATATATTTTGCCTCAATTTTATAATATTATTAATTTATCTTTTTAATGATATATGTTGTTACTTTGATATTAACAATTATTACTTATATTTTCAATGTCATTTTCGGGCATGAAACAAGCATAATATAACATGTTATGTTTAATAACAGTATTATTTGTTAGAATTTTAACAAATATAAGTTTATTAAGCAATAGTAAAAAATAACCAGAAAACATACCTTTACTTTAGGGGTAATTTATTGTGTTTTTGCTTATTTTCAATAAAAAATTGTACTTTTTTAAGGAAAATTGTATATTTTATTGATTTTTTACTTAAATTTACTCGATTTCTATATACAAAAAATAACCAACTTTTGCATAAAAAAGCTTAGCATTTAGCTAAGCAATTTGATTAAACTTTAATGAATTGTTCAACATCTAATACGAAGATTGTTGCTCCACCGACTTGTACTTCCACTGGGAATGAAGCATATCTTCCAATATCATAGCTAGCAGTAGATGGAACGATTTCCGTTCTTCTTTTACTTTCGTTACCGATAATTTCAATAGCGCGTTCTACTTTGTCATCTTCTGTACCAACGATCATTGTAGTATTTCCAGCTCTTAAAAAACCACCAGTAGTTGCTAGACGAGTTACCGAATAATTATTTTTAGTTAATGCTGATGAAACGCTTGAGCTATCGTCATTAGATACAATCGCTAAGATTAATTTCATAAATTTGTACCTCCATACTTCTTAAGTTTATTTTATCACAAATAGCTTTAGTTTTATACATTAAATCTAAAATGCATTATATCTCCATCTTTAACCACATAGTCTTTACCCTCTAAACGTAATTTACCATGTTCCTTTAAAGCTTGTTCATTCTTATATTCCATTAGATCATCATAACTATAAGTTTCAGCACGAATAAATCCACGTTTAAAGTCCGTATGAATAATGCCTGCACAATCTGGTGCTAACATACCTTCTTTAAAAGTCCAAGCTCGACATTCAGGTTCTCCTACGGTAAAGAAAGTCTTTAAGCCTAACATATGATATGCTGATTGAATAACGCTATCTAAACCACTTTGTTTAATGCCTAATTCTTCTAAGAAGATTGCTTTTTCTTCTTTTGATAAGCCGGATAATTCTTCTTCAATTGATGCGCAAATAGCTATAACATCATTATTTTGTTTTGTAGCATATTCTTTTACTTTTTGATAGTTTGCATTATTTTCAGGTGTACTAATATCATCTTCAGAAATATTGGCTACATATATCATTGGTTTCATAGTCAATAGTTGATAACTTTTAGCTATTTCCATTTCTTCTTTATTTAGTTCTACACTTCTAGCAGGATTACCAGCTTTTAATGCTTCTACCAATTTATTTAATACACTATATTCTGCCATAGCTTCTTTGTCTTTAGCTTGGGCTTTTCGTTCAATCTTAGTTAAGCGATTTTCTACACTTTGTAAATCGGCAATCGCTAATTCTAGATTAATAATTTCAATATCTCTAATCGGATCAACACTACCTTCTACATGGGTAATATTTGGATCTTCAAAACATCTTACAACATGACAAATCGCATCTGTTTGTCTAATATGTGATAAAAATTGATTCCCTAAGCCTTCACCTTGTGAAGCCCCTTTTACTAGACCGGCAATATCCGTAAATTCAAATGTTGTATAAATTGTTTTTCTTGGATTAAATAATTTAACGATATTATCCATTCTTTCATCTGGTACTTCTACTACTCCTACATTGGGATTAATAGTTGCGAATGGATAGTTTGCAGCTTCTACACTACTTTGCGTTATCGCATTAAATAAAGTTGATTTACCAACATTAGGTAAACCTACTATACCGGCTGTTAATGGCATTATTCTACATCCTCCTTAATGACTTTCTTTAATTTTCTATCAAAATCATGTCTAGACATCATTACGACATTTCCACATCCTAAACATTTAATTTTAATGTCCGCACCCATACGAATAATGCGCCATTGTTTAGATAAATGACAAGGGTGTTCCTTTTTCATTTCGACGATATCATTTAATTTATAATCTAACATGATCATTCTCCTTCAAACTTAATATTTACGATCTCTGGTACATTTAATAAACGCATTCTTAATATGGTCGTTCCTATACCTGAAGAAACAAAAAGTTTAGTTGCACCTATATTATACACTCCCTTAATATATTTTCTAGCACCCTTATTTTTAATAAGACTGCCAACAAATGGTAAGGAAATTTGTCCTCCATGGGAATGTCCACTTAAACATAAATCTACATCTTTTAAATCAATATTAGTAAATAAATCTGGTTCATGAGATACATAAATATTAAAATAATCTTCTTTTGCTTCAAAATTTTTATTTAATGAAGTTCCAAGTTGTAGATCATCAAAACCTACAATATTTATTTTTAATTCTTCAATAGTTAAACTTTCTTCTTTTAATATAATAAAGCCTGCATCTTGCATAATCTTTTCATAATGCTTAGATGCTTCACCTCCATAATCATGATTGCCCCATACTGCTATTTTATATTTAGCTTTAATTTCACTTAGAGTATGGCTTAAAGCTTCTAAATCTAAAAGATTTTTATCTCGGGCATAATCATCAATTAAATCACCACCAAATATTACTATTGGTGCATCAATCTCATTAATCTTATTAACGATTTCTTCTGCTTTATCTTGAGAATAATTGTTTCCAAAATGGGTATCAGTAAAAAATGCAATATTTTCTATTGGTGCTTCCATGGTAATACTTATATCTTTTATTATTAGGCGATTAGGTTCAATATAACTTGCATAACAAAATATTAATAATAAGATAACTAAGATTACACTAAAAATTTTAACCATTAATTCTACCTTCATAAGCTTTTAAGGTATTAACTAGTAACATACAAATAGTCATAGGTCCTACACCTTTAGGAACTGGAGTAATCAAAGAACACTTTTCATAAACATTAGCAAAATCAACATCCCCACAAAGTTTACCATTTTCATCACGATTTACCCCTACATCAATTACAATCGCGCCATCTTTAATATATTCTTTGGTAATCATTCTAGGTTTACCTACACATACTACTAAGATATCCGCTAATTTAGTAATTGAAGCAAGATCTTTAGTATAGGAATGACACATCGTTACGGTCGCATTTTCATTCAATAATAGACGAGCTACTGGTGAACCTACTAAATGACTTCTACCAATAACTACTACATGTTTTCCTGCTAAATCAACATTAGCTTCTTTTAATATCTGCATAACCCCTTGCGGAGTACATGGTACAAAACCATCTTGAGCTTGATATAATTTCGCTACATTTAATGGATGAAGACCATCAACATCTTTATTAGGATCAATATTAATAATAATATTATGAGCATTAATATGTTTAGGCAAAGGCAATTGTACTAAAATACCATCAATAGTATCATCATTATTACACTTCTTAACAATATCTAATAATGCTTCTTCACTAGTATCTTGAGGTAAAGCTATCATCTTTGAATCAAAACCAATTTCCGCACAAGCCTTTTCTTTTCCTTTTACATAAGACAAGCTAGCAGGATCATCCCCTACTAAAATTACACATAGACAAGGTTTACGTAGACCTCTAGCTACAATGTCTTCTACCTTATTTTTAATACCGGCTTTAATATTTTTAGCTATTTCACTTCCATATATTATCATTTTATTTATCCCTTCTTATTAAATCATTAGAATCTAAAATAATCGTTACTGGTCCATCATTTAATAATTCTATCTTCATATCTGCTTGAAATATTCCACTTTTTACTGGTAGATATGTTGATAACATCTCATTGAATTTTTCATATAATTCTTTAGCTTTATTTGCTTCCATTGCCGAGTCAAAACTAGGTCTTTTACCTTTTTTCATATCGGCATATAAAGTAAATTGCGAAATTGATAATACTTCAAGTCCTAAGTCTTTAGCACTTAAATTCATCTTACCATTTTCATCTTCAAATATTCTAATACCTGAAACTTTATCACACATCTTTGGTAAGATATCTTCAGTATCATTTTTCTCAAAACCAACTAATAATAATAGACCTTGATCTATCTTATTATATATAGCGTTATCAATAGTCACGCTTGCATATTTTACTCTTTGAATTACTATTCGCATATTATCACAATCCTCATCAATATAGTATATCAAAATTGCCTTTAAAATGATAGAATTAATAATATTAAGGAGGACCTATGAAACAACCATTAGCGCTTAGAATGCGACCTAAAACTATCGATGATATTATTGGACAAAAACACTTAGTAGGTCAAAATATGATCTTACGCAAAGTCGTTGAACAAAAACAATTATTTTCTTTTATTTTCTTTGGCCCTAGTGGTACAGGAAAAACGACATTAGCTAAAGCTATTGCGAATTCTTTAAATCGTCCATATCGTTTGTTTAATGCCGTAACAGGCAATAAAAAAGAATTAGATGCTATATTCTTAGAAGCTAAGATGAATAATGGTCTAGTACTTATTATTGATGAAATTCATCGTCTAAATAAAGATAAACAAGATCTCTTATTACCTTATTTAGAAGAAGGCCTTATCTATTTAATGGGTACTACTACTAGTAATCCTTATTTTGCGATTAATCCCGCTATTCGCTCACGTTGTCATCTATTAGAAGTAAAAGCTTTAACAACTGATGATATTAAAGCAGCTATTAATAACGCTATTAAAGCTCCTGAAGGCTTAAATAATGAAGTAACTATTGATGATGATGCTTTACAAGTGATTGCTAATCATGCTAATGGGGATATTCGTTATGCTTTAAATGTTCTTGAAATATGTGCGATTGCGAATAAACATATTACTATGGATGTTGTCTTAGAATATAGTCGTTTAGCTAATTCTTCTATTAGTAAAGATGATGATGGCCATTATGATGCTTTAAGTGCTTTACAAAAATCTATTAGAGGTAGTGATGTTCAAGCAGCCCTATATTATTTAGCTCGCCTAATTCATGCTAATGATATGGTATCCATTGAAAGAAGACTATTAACTATCGCCTATGAAGATATTGGCCTTGCTAATCCTGCCGCATGTGCAAGATGTGTAAATGCTATAGATGCCGCAAAACGCATCGGTTTTCCAGAAGCCAGAATACCTTTAGCTAATACGGTAATTGAATTAGCCCTATCCCCAAAAAGTAGAAGTGCAGATGAAGCCATTGACGCTGCACTAAATATAGTTAATAGTACATCATATCAAGTACCACCATATTTACGTCTAACTCCTGTCAATATGAACGATGATGATAAATATGATTATGCTCGTAAAGATATGTGGCCTCATATTCAATATTTACCTGATGAAATAGCTAAAATGGAATTCTATATTCCCCAAAATAGTAGTAAAGCTGAAATACAACTTTTAGAAAATTATAATAAACTGAAAACGCTTAAACGCACAAAAAACCTTAAAAAACTTAAAAATAACCGTTAAAAATTTGACAATTTCCTTTAAACAAAGTTAAAATAATAACCGTGTTTAAAGGAGGAACGAATGAATATTAAAAAATTAAGTAATTATTTTTTCGCATCACTATTAGCACTAAGCTTAACTACTTTAAATCCAAAAGCTGAAGTAGTGCAAAATGAAACAAGTTTAAATGAGATTCAAACTATTGAAGTACAAATTAATTCTATTGAAAATAGCGAATTAATTAAATCTTCTATTATTAATAATATGGACGCTATTGACATTGATGAAATTGATTTAGCTAAAACAACAGTAAATATTGATACTATTGATACTACTGTATTAGGCGATCATATCGTGAATGCTTCAATCAACATTCAATCAAATCCCTCAAGTCTAACTTTAATTAATACCAGTCAAAACTTACAATTAAATATTAAAGTAGTAGACACTATCGCTCCTGTAGTTAAAGCAACTCAAGATAGTATTGTGGTAACAAAAGACAGTGAATTCAATCCTTGGGACTATCTAGAATATACTTATGATAACTCAGCAGTATATCCTGATGTTACTATCGAAAGCAATGTAGATACTACAACTGCTGGTGATTATGAAATCAAAATAATTGCCAAAGACCAAAGTTTAAATACTACCGAAGTAGTAGTACCAGTTAAAGTAAACAATGCTTATGTAGATATTTCTAATGTAGTATATAATGGTGATGATATCCAATATATGCTAGATTTAATCAATGAACAAAGAGCGGCAAATGGTTTACATGCCCTTAGCCTAGGCGATGATTTAGCACAACAAGCAGTAGCCATCCGTGCTCAAGAAGCTCTAGGAAATGTTTCTCATACTCGTCCTGATGGTTCACATTATAAAACGGTATTTGATGAACTTGGAGTATCTTATAGTAACCATCCATTAGAAATTCTTACATATGCTGGATCTAGTGTTCAAGATAAATTAAATTGGTGGATGAACTCAAGTGGTCATCGTTCAATCTTAATGGATGCAAGTGCAACAAATATTGCAATCGCTAACGCTAGTGGTATGTGGTGCGCATTAGTATATTAGTCATTAGAATTATCTAATGGCTTTTTTAATGCTTTTATTTATTAAATAGGATATAATGAACATATATAGAAAGTAGGAAAACATAATATGTGTACATGTTTAACTTTAAATGATGAAAAATTTTTATTTGGTAGAACTTTAGACTTAGAATATAATTTTGGCCAAAAAGTAACCATTACGCCTCGTAATCATCCAATTTATTTTAAAGATCAAAAAACGATGGAAAACCATTATGCCCTAATCGGTATGGCATCCATCGTAGATGATCAAGCACTATATGCTGAAGCAGTAAATGAAAAAGGCTTAGGTATGGCCGGTTTAAACTTTCCAAACAATGCCAGTTATAAACCAAAGATGCAAGATAAAGAAAATATTGCTTCATATGAAATCATTCCTTGGATTTTAGGACAATGTTCAACTGTAGATGAAGCATATCCTTTATTAGAAAATATCAATTTATTAAATGAGCCATTTAAACCTGGAATTAATCCAGCCCCTTTACATTGGATGCTAAGTGATGGCAATAAATCAATTGTTATTGAAGCCATGGAAGATGGAGTTCATATCTATGATAATCCTTTCCATGTACTAACTAACAATCCCCCATTTAATTATTATTTAATGCATTTAAATAATTACTTACATTTAGATGTAAATAATCCAACAAATAGCTTTGCTAAAGACGTTAATTTAAAAGCTTATGGTCAAGGCTTTGGCGGTATTGGTTTACCAGGCGATTACTCACCAGCATCACGCTTTGTAAAAGCTGCCTTTTTAAGAGCGAACAATTGGCATCAAGAAGATGATGATGGCAAAATTAGCCAATTCTTCCATATCTTAGATAATGTATCAATGGTCAAAGGAGCCGTAATTACTCCTGAAGGAAAACCTGATTATACTATCTATACTTGTTGTGTAGATACAACTAAAGGAATATATTATTATAAGACTTATGATAATAATCAAATTCAAGCCATTGACATGCATAGTGTAGACTTAGATAGCGATTCATTATATAGCTATGATTTGATAAATAAACAAAATTATAATAAATAACTATAGGCACCCTAGGGTGCCTATTATTGTTGTAAAGCTTTAACGATTTTTATACCAAATTTCTTAAATCTAGCAATATCATGATCATCTGGACGTTTAGACTTAAATAACCATCTTTTACAAGGACAAACAAAATGCTTTTCAAAAACTTCAATACCTTTAGCACTAAGTCCATTAACCAAAAGCTGAGCACTATCTTTACCCGTCACATTAGTCATAAAAATAACTGCCCCTTTAATTGTATTAGCTGGCATATTATTAATATAATTAATCATCATATCACTTGGAACATCATTATATGTACCACAGCCAACAAATAACATATCATAATTCTTTAAAACATGAGGTTGAGAAATATCAATTGGTTCAATGCCTAATGCTTTACCTAATCCATCTGCAAGCTTTTTAGTACTACCAGTTTGCGAATAATAAATAATACCTATCTGCATTAATGCACCTCCAATCTTTCAAAAAGCGTTTTAATTATAACATACTAACTATTTCTATTACAATTTAATTATATATTTATATTTTTTAAAACAACAATATACATTTTAAATGAAATGTATAAATTTTTAGCACTCAAATATTGACTCTGCTAAACTTGGTGCTATAATATAATCGTACCAAGAGTTAAGGTACAAGCGGTATTAAGTTTCAGTTAATAGATGCTTAAAAGGAGATGAACAATATGAAATTTATGCCAACACGTTATAGTTTATTTGATGATTTCTTTGATGATATGTTTGATAGACCAACTTATCGTAACTTACCTGTTATGAAGACAGATGTTCATGAAAAGGATGGCAATTATATCTTAGATATCGAATTACCAGGATATAATAAGGAAGATGTAAATATTGAACTTCAAGATGGTTATATTAACATTAGTGCTACTCATAATACTAATGATGAAGAAAAGGATGCTAAGGGCAATGTAATCCGTCAAGAAAGAAGCTTTGGTTCTTGCTCAAGAAGTTTCTATGTAGGAAATGATATTACTACTGAAGATATCAAAGCTAAATTCGAAAATGGTGTATTGCAATTGATTGTTCCTAATAAGGAAGTTCAACAAGTTCCTACAAGCAACAAAATCATGATTGAATAATCATAATATAATTAAGTTATTAACCTGTCGATAAAAATGTCGACAGGTTTTTTAATAAGCAAATATTTTTAGCTTTTATATAGGATATTTGATTAATTCATATTATATACAATAACGGAAGGTATATTTTATGATCAACGATATAATTATTTTCAAAAATGGTGAGTTAGAGTTAGAGGTTTCTGTTAGCAAAGATAGAGAAGATGTTTGGCTTTCACAAGAACAAATGGCGAAATTATTTAGTGTTGATAGAACAAGAATATCGCGACACATTAATAATATATAAAGATGGAGAG
Source organism: uncultured Bacillota bacterium (assembly GCA_949291625.1). Lineage (GTDB taxonomy): Bacteria > Bacillota_I > Bacilli_A > Erysipelotrichales > Erysipelotrichaceae > JALEVB01. The sequence continues at coordinate 8,689 of CASEWY010000123.1, read as the reverse complement.
CTTGATATAAATACCACATGTGCGTAAAACGCACATATGGGTTCTTTAGGAGTTCAACGTTATTCTCGAAAACTTTATAATCTAGATATGATTTTAGCAGTAGGCTATCGCGTAAAATCATCGAATGGTATTGTATTTCGCAAATGGGCAACTTCGATTTTAAAAGATTATATGCTTAAAGGATATTCTCTTAACAAAAAACGTTTAGAAGCATTAAATCGAACAGTAGAAATTCAATCTAAAATTATTGCATCTACCCTAGAAATTGATGAAAAAGAAGTGTTAAATGTAATCCAGACATATGCTGATGCACTTTCATTACTTGATGATTATGATCATGGGTGCATAGAAAAACCCAATGGTAATGATACTATTTACCGTTTGTCTTATGAAGAATGTCGAGATTTAATCGATCAAATGAGATTCAAGTCTGATATTTTTGGCGTAGAAAAAGGTAAATTAGATGGAATATTGGCGGCAGTATATCAAAATATTTTTGGTCAAGAGTTGTATCCAAGTATCGAAGAAAAGGGGGGCAAATCTCTTATATTTTTTGATTAAAGACCATCCATTTGTCGATGGGTGCAAAAGAATAGCCGCAACTATCTTCCTAGAATTTCTAAATAAGAATAACCATTTAATCATTGAAAACAAACAAATAATTTCTAATAGTGCACTAGTTGCGATAACTTTAATGATTGCTGAATCTAGGCCTGAAGAAAAAGAAACAATGATTAGATTGGTTATGAATTTTCTGAATTTTTCTTAATATTTTCTTTAATTTCATTAGCATAATTATGCATAAACATTTCTTTAATCTTTAATTGTTCATTAGTTTGACCTAATATCCACATTAATTTAGTAACACATGCTTCACTAGTCATATCATAGGCTTCGATTACCCCATGTTCCAAAGCCTTTTTACCTACTTCATAAATGCTAAAATCACTACGTTCATATAGACATTGGCTACATACAACAACGCTAATTCCAGCATCTAATAATTCAACAATCTTTTTAGTAAAATCCCGGCGAATATATGAAAGGCCACCAATACCAAAAGCTTCAATTACTACACCTTTAATATTTAATTTAATTAACATATCAAAAATATTAGGATTCATACCAGGAATTAATTTTAATAAGAATACATCGGTACATAGACTATCATTATATTGATAATCTTCATCATTATTTGCTAAGTATTCTTTATGTAAATCTAAACCTAAGCTATTTACCGTAGCTACATAAGGGAAATTTACACTCTCAAAAGCATGAAAACCAGTAGTTCTTACTTTTACTGCTCTAGTTCCTAGTATTACTTTGCGATTAAAGGCAACAAATACTCCATGACAATCACTACTAGCAATTGCTAGAGCTAGACGCATATTTTCTAAACCATCGCTTAATGGATGAATAAGTGGTAATTGCGAACCAGTTAATACTACGGGCTTTTTTATATTTAACAACATAAAACTCAAACAACTTGAAGTATAAGCCATCGTATCGGTACCATGTGTTATTACAAAGCCATCATAATCATTTATTCTTTCATTGATACACCTAGCTATATCCTTCCATTCTTCTGGTTGAATATTACTACTATCCATAGTAAATAAATCAAATATTTCTATATCATATTGAGCAGTCATATTGCCTAATAGTTCATATAGGATTTCTCCTTTATTAGCTGCTATATAACCATCTTTACTTCCTATACTAGCGATTGTTCCTCCAGTTGTAATCCAACATATCTTTTTCATTTTTTATCACCAACAAAATTATAACATATCATTCATATCTTAATGCTTCTATTGGATCTAGTTTTGCTGCTTTACTTGCTGGATAAAAGCCAAAAAAGATACCGATACTCATACTAAATAATACAGAAATAACACAAGTTGAAATGGAAGGTCTAGCACTATAGCCTAATAGATTAGCTCCTGCCCAACCTATTAATAAACCTACAATTATTCCTAGTATTCCACCTATCAAACAAATTACCATCGATTCGATAATGAATTGCATTTTAATAGTATTTTCCGTGGCTCCTAGGGCTTTTCTAACTCCTATTTCTCTTGTTCTTTCAGTAATGGAAACTAACATGATATTCATAACGCCAATACCACCTACCAATAAGCTAATGGCGGCTATAGCTCCAATCGCTATAGTAACCGTACTCATCATACTTGTCATTGTATCAATAACGCTTTGTAAACTTGAAGTTTCAATTGTATAAGAATTATTATGAGTATAATAACTTGCCATAAATTTTTGAATATCATCAGCTAATTGATTTATATCAGATGCATTACCCAAAACACTTAAACTTTGATAGCCATCATAGCTATTCCCATATAATTTTGCAGTTGATAAAGGTATATACATAGTAGTAGAAATATCATCACTCAACGAGGCTACTATATCATTGTCATATTCATAGACCCCTACTACATAAAAAGTTTGCTTAATTCCATTAATCGTTACATCAAAAGTATTACCAATAATATTAAAAGCAGTTCCAAATAAACTTTCAGCAGCTAAATCAGAAATTACACAAATATTTTTTGTATCATTTAAATCATTATCTTTAATAAATCTTCCACTAATAAGTTTGATACCATCAATTTCCTGTATACCCTGATTTACACCTGTAATCATAATATTTGCACTATTTTCACCATTATTTGCGCTAGATGAAGTTAAACTTTCTGATAAACCAATATTCTCTATTTGATCACCAAAAGCTACTTTAAGTTCATCAATCATCGTATCACTAATCAAATCTTCTTCCTTTGGTTGACTAGGTCCAAATAAAAACATATTTTCTCCACCATCACTACTAGATTTTTCACTTAATGATACGGTGATAGTATTTGCGCCAAAACTAGTTAGCTCATCCGTTAATGAACCACTTAATGAATCACCAACCGTAACAATGCCAATAACAGATCCAATACCGATTATAATGCCTAACATGGTTAATAATGTTCGCATTTTGTTAGCAGTTAAACTACTTAATGCTAGTTTTATATTATCTATAATAGCCATATGTCACCTGCTTTCAATATTTACAATTTTACCATCAGAGATTGTTATGACCTTTTGAGCTTCTTTAGCTAATTGTTGACTATGCGTTATCAATACAATAGTCATGCCATAGTTATCATGCAAATCATGAAATATATCCATGACCACTCTACTATTTTCACTATCTAAGGCACCTGTAGGTTCATCTGCCAAAAGAATCGCTGGATTATTACTAATCGCTCTAGCAATCGCAACCCTTTGTTTTTGTCCACCACTTAATTCATTAGGCATGTGTTTCATACGCCCTTCCATCCCTACTAATGTTAATAATTCTTTTGCACGGTCATGTCTTTTAGCTGAAGAAACTTTGGCATAAAGCATTGGTAATTCTACATTTTTTAGGGCACTAGTCCTACTAATTAAATTAAAGTTTTGAAAAACAAAGCCAACTTTCTTATTTCGGATATTTGCTAATTGCTTATTAGAGGCATGTAATACATCAACACCATCTAAAATATAGCTTCCTTCTGTAGGTGTATCTAAAGCCCCAATAATATTCATCAAAGTACTTTTTCCACTGCCTGATTCACCCACAATTGCCACAAAATCATTAGTATAAATATCTAAATCAATGCCATGTAAAATTTCTAATTCATTTGGTTTACCAACAAAATAACTTTTTTTAATATTGCGCATTTCAATTATTTTTTGGCTCATGGTCGTGGACCTCCACCTTGTTGAAGATTAAAGCCACCACCTTCGCCACTAAATTGCATTTCACCTTCTTGTATCATTATGCCTGTTGGCTGTTCCATGCTTTCAGTAGCTTCTTGTTCATTAGCGCTCGCTCTAACGATCATGCCATCACTTAAATCATCACCACTTATCTGGACATAATAATCATTTTCTTCACCTTTTGTAACGGATACTGGTGCAAATTCACCACTTTCTTCATTTTGTACATAAATTACATATGTACCATCTTCTTGTTCTTCTAAAGCATCAATCGGTACTGTATATACATCTTCTAGTGATGATATTACAATTTCAACCTTAGCATTCATTCCTATCATAATATTTTCATCAGGATTATTTAGTTTAACTTTAGCACTAAAAGTACTTGAAGCATCAGTACTCATATTATTAGTATTAGCTACCGGATTTATTTGAATTAGCTCACCTTCCATTTCATTATCCGTTGCATCACTAGTTATGATACAACGCATGCCAATTTCTACATCTTGCATATCATATTCTTCTATCGTAACATCTACTATTAAATCATTAATATCTTGAATAGTCGCAATTGTCTCTGTTGGTCTACTTCCTACGGTTGCATTAATGGAAGTAACTGTACCACTTGTTTGTGCAGTTAAAGTACAATTAGCTAATTGTTCATTTAAAGTAGTTAATTCATCACTAGTCTTACTTGATTCATATGCTTCTTGCGCATTTAATACATTCGCATCTGCAGTACTAAAGGTTTGTTGTGCTTGTTCTAAAGCAGTTGAAGCACTATTATATTGTTCACTAGCACTATTATAAGCTTGTAGATAACTGTCATAATTCGTTCTTACTTTAGCTTCATTTAAGGCAGTTTCTGCATTATTAAAAGTTTCAACACTAGCATCATAGCTTGATTTAGCACTATCATAACTACTTTGAAGTGCCTTACATTCATCACTTTCACAACTTTGATCTTCTATTTTTTTATTTTCTAAAGCACTTTGCGCACTATTTAATGCTTGTCCATTTGTTTCCATATTCGCTTTTGCATTATCATAAGCACTTTGATAACTACCAAGGGTACTAGCTGCATTATTATAATTACTTAATGCACTATTATATGTAGATAGTTTACTATTATAATTTTCTTCTGCACTAATCATTTCACTATATCTTTTTTCTTTTTCACTTAGAGCGTTTTGATAATTCTCATAAGCATTATCAATATTTTCTTGCAGAGCTTCATTAGCTTTCGTAATTTGGCTTTCAATTTCACTACTATCTAGGGTTGCGATAACATCACCCTCATTAACCACATCACCAACTTCTACTTCAATAGTTTTTATAGGATAAGTTAAATTTGTAGAAACAGAAGACACTTGATTACTAGATATCGTACCACTTGTAGATACAGTTTGATTCAATGAGCCCTTGTTTAATACAACTGTGCGCACATAAGTATTATTTGAAATACTAGCTTCATTTGGGGTAGGTCTAATAAATATAATACATCCGCCAATAATAATTAATATAATGGTAATAATAATTACTATTTTTCTTAACTTCTTTTTTGTCATGATGATACTCCTTTACCCAAAATATTCTAGATAGAAATTGTGAATAAAAAGTGAAAAAAAATTGAAGAAAAAATAAAATTTTCCTGAAAAAAAGACCGCTGAAATTTCAACGGTCTAATATATTATTCTTCAGTTGGAGCTTCAGGAGCTTGATATATTTCTCCTGTTTCACTATCTTTACCATTTTCTAATACTTCTTTTGGAAGAGGTTTAGTATCTGGATGATAGTTACGAGCTTCTCTTTCAGCTTTTAATTGAGCAGCTCTTAAAGCAATTCTACGACTAGATTCACGATCGAAGTTGCTTCCTGTACCAGCTGGAATTAATTTACCAATAATAACATTTTCTTTCAAGCCTGTTAAATGGTCAGTCTTACCTTTAATTGCTGCATCCGTTAATACTTTAGTAGTTTCTTGGAATGAAGCAGCAGATAAGAAGGAATCAGTTTCAACTGAAGCCTTAGTAATACCTAATAATACCGCACCAAATTTAGCAGGTGTCTTACCTTCATCAAATAAGCGTTCATTGATTAAAGTCATTTGATATAAACTAATAGTTTGACCAACGCTCAATCCAGAATCACCACCATCAGTAATGATTACTTTCTTCAACATTTGACGAATCATAACTTCAATATGTTTATCGCTGATTTCAATACCTTGAGCAGCATAAACTTTCTTAACTTCTTTCAAGATATATTTTTGTACTTCTTGAACACCAGCAACCGCCAATAATTCTTTTGGTGCAATTTGTCCTTCAGTAAGTTTTTCACCAGCTTTAACTTGAGTACCAACTTTGATCCAAGGTCTAATAGCTTGAGTTAAATCACATTTATGTTCAATAGATTCTGTTTCATTAGAAACTACGACAATCATACCTGTCTTAGATTCCATTTCACGAATATCAGTAATTTCACCACTGATCTTAGCTAATACTGCAACACGTTTTGGACAACGAGCTTCAAACAACTCTTCAACACGTGGTAAACCTTGAGTAATATCACCATCATTACCTGAAGCAACACCACCAGTATGGAATGTACGCATGGTTAACTGAGTACCAGGTTCACCGATAGATTGTGCAGCCATAATACCAATAGCTTCACCAGTCTCAACAACCTTACCAGTTGCCATATTACGTCCATAACACTTCTTACATACACCAGTTTTGCTTTCACAAGTAAAGATATTACGAATATATACTTGTTTGATACCAGCATCTACTATACGTTGAGCAGTTGCTTCATCCATATAGCTATCAGCTTCAACAATTACTTCATTTGTATTAGGATCTACAACTTCATATTTTGTAAATCTACCAACTAGACGATCATATAAAGATTCGATTACTGAATTGTTCTTTTGGTCGATGATATCTTCTACCAAATAACCCTTATCAGTGCCACAATCTTCTTCATTAACGATTACATCTTGAGCAACGTCAACTAAACGTCTAGTCAAATATCCAGATTCCGCAGTCTTTAAGGCTGTATCGGTTAATCCTTTACGCACACCATGAGTAGAAATAAAGAACTCAGACACGGTCATACCTTCACGGAAGCATGAATAAATAGGAACCTCGATTACTGAAGGTTGATAACCCTTCTTAGACTTAGATTGCGTAGGACGAGCCATCAATCCACGCATACCAGCTAATTGGGTAAAGTGTGACTCATTACCACGGGCACCAGAAACAGCCATCATATTAATAGGATTCATACGAGGCAAGCTAGCCATTAATTGGCCACCAATTTGTTTCTTAGTATTATCCCAAATTGCTGAGAAATGTCTTTCCCATTCTTGAGGAGTCAATAAACCACGTTCTAATAAAGTATGAATAACATCTGATTTAGCCTTACCTTCATCAACATATTTTTGCTTATTAGGCGCAACATTGATATCGGCCAAAGAAACTGTCATACCAGCAACTGTAGAATATTTAAATCCCATATCCTTAATTGCATCCAAGATATCACTAGTACCTTCAGTACCATAACGATTGAAGACTTCAGCAATTACTTGACCTAAATTCTTCTTCTTTAATTCAGGAGCAATCTCGCGTTTAGCAATCTCTTCTTTAATATCTGTACCCATTGGAACAAATTCATAATCAGGAGTATTTTCTAAACTTTCCTTAGTAACTCGGTTAATATAAGGGAAATCACTTGGGAACATACTATTGAAAATAATCTTTCCAACTGTAGTTATCAAATATGATTCATTTTGTTCTTCTGTAAAGCAAGTTTTCTTCAAACTGCTTGCCTTTAAGGCAATACGTGTATGCAAGTGCACTATCTTCATATCATAAGCCATCATGACTTCATCAGGGCTCTTAAAGATATGACCTTCATTATCCGCAAATCTTCTCCACATCTTAGCAGATTCAATATCTCCTAAGCTTTCGATAAAGTCTGCTTTCTTACGGAATTCATCAGCAGTTTCTTCCATATTTAGATAGAAGTTACCAAGAACCATGTCTTGTGAAGGTGTAACGATTGGCTTACCATCCTTAGGAGAAAGGATATTGTTAGAGCCTAACATCAATACTTCTGCTTCTGCACAAGCTTCTTCACTAAGTGGTAAATGCACCGCCATCTGGTCACCATCGAAGTCCGCATTAAATGCCGTACATACTAATGGATGTAGACGAATAGCTCTACCTTCAACTAATTTTGGTTTAAATGCTTGAATACCTAATCTATGTAAGGTAGGTGCACGGTTTAAGAATACTGGATGATTATCGATTACTTGTTCAACAACATCCCATACACGCGCATCCATTCTTTCAATTAATTTTTCCGCTGTTTTATGATTTGTCGCAATCTCTTGATTTACGATCTCATTAATAACAAATGGTTTATATAATTGAATTGCCATTTCACGAGGAATACCACATTGATACATCTTCAAATCTGGTCCAACCGCAATAACTGAACGACCAGAGAAGTCAACACGTTTTCCTAATAAGTTTTGACGGAAACGACCTTGTTTACCCTTTAAGCTATGACTTAAAGATTTTAAAGCACGGCCACCAGCACCAGTAATAGGTTTACTTCTTCTACCATTATCAATTAAAGCATCTACTGCTTCTTGTAACATACGTTTTTCATTTTGCACGATAATAGCAGGCGTACCTAATTCCAATAATTTCTTTAAACGATTATTACGTGTAATAACACGACGATATAAATCATTTAAGTCACTAGTTGCAAATCTTCCACCATCAAGTTGTAACATTGGTCTTAAATCAGGTGGAATAACAGGTAGTGCAGTTAGAATCATCCATTCAGGACGGTTATCACTATTTCTAAAAGCATCCACTGTTTCTAAACGTTTAATTAATTTCTTACGTTTATC
>CASEWY010000122.1 GCA_949291625.1 uncultured Bacillota bacterium | reverse complement strand
CTTAAAAAATAATTATGATTTGCATAATTTTTTTCATATAGAGTATACTATATATAGCATTTATTTTCAGGAGGAAGATATGAAAAAGGTAATAAGCGTCGTAGCTCCAGCATATAATGAAGAAGAATCTATTCAAAGATTCTATGAAGTAATCAAAGGGGTATTAGAAGGTTGTACTAATTATGATTATGAAATATTAATTGTCAATGATGGTTCAAAAGACAATACCCCAAATATTGTAAGAGATATATGTGCAAAAGATAAAAAAGTATCTTTTGTATCTTTATCAAGGAACTTTGGCCATGAAATAGCTGTAATGGCTGGTATGGATTATGCTAAAGGGGATGTAGTAATTCTAATGGACGCTGACTTACAAGATACCCCATCTATCATTCCTGATATGTTAAAAAAATATGAAGAAGGCTATGATGTAGTAAATGCTAAAAGAAAATCTAGAGATGGTGAAACCTGGATGAAAAAATTCACTGCCAAGATGTTCTATAAAGTATTCTCCGCATCAAGTGGCAAAGTAAAAATGCCCGAAAATGTTGGTAACTATCGCCTAGTATCAAGAAGAGCGGTCGAAGGTTTTAAAAAATTAAGAGAAACCCATAGATTTGCTAGAGGACTATTCTGTTGGGTAGGATATCCAACAACCGAAATCGAATTTGAAAGAGATGCAAGAATAGCTGGCAAAACCAAATATAATTATAAAACAATGATCAATTATGCCATCGAAGGTCTAACCTCCTTTACCACAGCCCCATTACGCTGGGCAACCTATTTAGGCATCATCACCGCCATAGTTGCATTATGCTATGCCATATATGTATTATTCATGGTATTCACCCATGATCCTAATCTAGAAAGAGGATGGGCATCAATGGTAATCTTAATCCTATTCTTTGGAAGTGCCCAATTAATCGTGCTAGGAATTTTAGGTGAATATCTAGGAAGAATCTTTGATGAAACAAAAAATCGTCCATTATATTTTGTTCAAGAATATATCAATAGTGATGTAAATAATTCAGGCAAGTAGAAATCAAACTACTTACCTTTTTATCTCTAACTTGTGGCATAAATGTCAAAAGTTATAGATACTTTATTGAATATAAGAGCCAAAAAAGGTATAATTATCTATATCTTGTGGCAGATATGGCAAAAGTTAGAGGTGATATTATGATAAAACGCGATTATTATTTGAACCGTCTGATTAACAATATGTGGAATGGCGAAATAAAAGTTATCACAGGCATACGTCGATGCGGAAAATCCGTACTTCTTTTTGATTTGTTTAATGACTATCTTCTATCTCAAGGAGTAAAAGAAGAAAATATTATTCGTTTGGAACTTGATCAACGAAAAAATTATAAATTTCGTAATCCTATTACCCTTTGTGACTATGTAGAAAATATAGTTAATAATAAGAAAAGCGAAAATTTTTATTTATTTATTGACGAAGTGCAAAACACAATTAAAGTTAAAGATAAAGAAAATTATGATATTGAAGTTACTATATATGATATGCTCAATGAACTAAAAGCCCATAAAAACTTAGATGTCTATGTAACTGGAAGCAACTCCAAAATGCTTTCCAAAGACATTGCAACAGAGTTTCGTGGCAGAGCCACCCAAATTCATGTATATCCGCTATCATTCAAGGAATTCTACACCTATATTGGTGGCGAAAAAAGAACAGCATTAGACCAATATATGCTTTACGGTGGTATGCCACGCATTGTTGCTTTAAAAGACGAAAAAGATAAAAAAAATTACCTTTCCAATTTGTTTGAAGAAGTATATGTGAAAGATATTGTAGAACGTAACAAATTAGAACGCGAAGATATTCTAAATGCCCTTTTAGATTATATTGCATCACAGATTGGCTCACTTACCAACCCAACTAAGATTGCCAATGCTTTAACTTCTATGCGCCACGAATCAATTAATAACAATTTAGTATCCTCTTATTTAACTCATACCATGGATGCCTTTCTTATAGAAACGGCAAAAAGATTCGATATAAAAGGTAAGTCTTATTTCGATTATCCTAATAAATATTATTATACAGATTTAGGTCTTCGCAATGCTCGTTTAAATTATAGACAATATGACCCAGGACACATCATGGAAAATATCATATATAATGAATTATTAAAAAGAGGATATTCAGTAGATGTTGGTGTAGTTGAACAACGGATAAAAAATATCCGAACACAAAGAGAAATTGATTTTGTTGTAAACGATGGTGACCATCGTATCTATATTCAATCCGCATATCAAATGGATACCGAACAAAAAGAAGAAAGTGAACTACAATCTTTAAAACTAACAGGAGATTTCTTTAAAAAGGTTATAATCCGTATGGATATTCCCCATAATTTTTATGATAATAACGGATTTTATCACTGCAATCTAATAGATTTTTTACTTGAAGAAATATCTATATTGTAAAATACCCAAGGCTAAAAGCCTTGGGTATCTATTTATTAACTCTTTTTATACTCCACAATTCCATCCATCGCAACCATTTTTCCAGAAGAATCTAGTCGCATAATCAATTGGCATTTCATTAAACCAACTAAAATCGTTACCACAGAAAATTATTTCTAATTCACCTAGATTTTCATAAGTATTATTACCAACCGTTATTTTTACTGGTGATATTTCAATATTAGTGCCATTAACACTTGTAACAAATGGTTCATTACTAGATTGTATTACTTCACGATTTGAAATAATCGCATAATAATTTTGATTACGATTATTAATAAAATCAAAATCAATTCCCGTAGACTGTAATAATTGATTTTCATAATCACCAATTGATGTACCATTAGAACCTGTATATTTAATAACCATTGTTAAATCATATTTAGTGGCATAATCTAATAATTGATAAATATCAATATTTCGATCAAATAAGGCTTCTACGGTCATATCTGATAAATCATGTAATAATCCATTATAAGTATTATTATCTACATGTTTAGTAATATAATTATGTTCTTTAATATAATTTGCTAAATATTTACTAGTTTTTTGGGCACCCCAAGTATTATTATGCCAAGTATCACCATCCATACCTAGCGTAAAACCAATTTCTTCAGCTAGCGCTAAAAAGTCAACATGTTCAATCCCTTTTTGATCTGCTATATCCCAGATAGCTTGCAAGTAATCATAATTTTCTTGATCAATATCTATAGCGGCTTTAAATAATATTAACTTAATATTATTTTCTCTACATAAATCAATAATATTATTAAAAGCTTCTAAATCATTTTCCCTAAAATTAATTTCAGTATTGCCTCTTTCAAAAGGTACTAGATGTCTAAATTGTAAATCCGTAGGTTGTTGTGCAACATATCCTAACATTGCATTATATTCATCACTTTCTTCTTTTTGAAGAAAATCATCTTGTTTCCATTTACTATGATTCATTAATAAATCAAAGGTATATTCATATTTCTTTTCATCATTTTCGGTTGCTAGACCTGCTTCTATACGATTTTTACCAGTCATTTGTTGGATTGCATTATAATACATTCCATCGGCGTAACAAACACTACGTGAAGGCATCATAGTAAATACATCTAATAATACTACTTCAGGTGATTGAGTCTTTAAAGCTTCTTGCAAGAAATGATAAGACATACTCATAGGTTGACAACCACTTCCTAAAACATAGCTATAATAACCACTTTCAGTATATATAACTGCTGGATTTATGGAATATTGGGCATGAGATGATCCTAAGACAATAATATCTAAAATATCATTAGGTAGATTTCTAAATTGATTTCCTTCATTACTTTCATCATAACGAAAGATAGGGGTTAAAACTACCCAACTTCCTACTAATATAAGCATTACTAATATTACTTTAAATAAAATTTTAAAAATATTTTTTATCATAGAATCACCTACTAAAATATTGCATAAATAAAATCACTTGCATTATATCCTGGACCATATATACCAAATATCAAAGTTATAAAGATTAAAATGATATAGAAACCCCAACGAATTATAAAATTCCTATTAGCCAACCATTCAATCATATTTGTATGATTACGTAAAATATCACTAATGATAATGATAATAATTATTATCATTATCCAATATAATTCTTTAATCGTTATACCAATAGTAGCTATATCAATAGTTAAACCATTAAAATTAAAGATATTTTGGATAATACCTATAGCTTCTGCCATATTTGCGCTTCTAAAGAATATCCATAAGAATGATACAAGCATAAAATTAAAGATAATTCCAAAGAATTTACCAATAATCCTTAAAGCATTTGGCCATTTGACATCCTTAAAGATATTCTTAATAACATTTTCCACAATATTAACAATACCATGTCCTATACCCCATATTAAAAATACTAAGGTAGAACCATGCCACAAACCACTGATAATAAATACAATCATTATATTAAGATATTTACGAATTGTTCCTTTACGATTTCCACCTAATGGAATATAGATATAGTCTTTTAACCAGGTACTTAAAGATATATGCCATCTATCCCAAAAGTCCATAATACTAGTAGCTAAATATGGAGTCTTAAAGTTTCTTTCGATTTCAAAGCCTAATAATTTACTAATACCAATGGCGATATTACTATAACCATCAAAATCCATATAGATATAAAAAGCATACAATACTACCCCAAATAATAAAGTAATACCCGTTGCATCACTTGCAAAGATGTTATTAGTTACCATACCTAAATAATCCGCAAATACCATCTTTTGAAACATACCTAAGGCACAAAGTACTGATAAATTTTTGCTTTTTATATATTCAAAATTATATTGAGCATTAAATTGTTGCATAAATGATTTTGCTCTGTTAATTGGCCCAGCACTAATTACTGGAAAGAAGCTTACATAAATCGCATAATCTAATAAACCACTTCTTTTAATTTTCTTATTATAAAGATCACATAGATAACTAATTATTTTAAAAGTATAAAATGATAGTCCTAAAGGCATGATAAT
>CASEWY010000121.1 GCA_949291625.1 uncultured Bacillota bacterium | reverse complement strand
CTATATGGCTTTAATTAAGTGCGAGACACTTAGAAGAAATTTATATATGATATAACTATAGCTATATAGGTCTTCGAGTGTACTCGAAGGCCTTTTTTGAAAGGAAAAAAGAAGATGGACAATTTATTTAGGCTTAAAGATCTATCAGTCAAGGAAATTAATGATATCTTAGACTTAGCAAATGAGTGTAAGGATGGCAGTTATGATAATTATCTAAAAGATAAGATAATTGCTAATTGTTTTTTTGAACCAAGCACAAGAACCCAATATAGCTTTAATACGGCACAATTAAGATTAGGTATGAAAGTAATTAGTTTTAATAGTGATAATAGCTCCTTGAAAAAGGGAGAATCATTTTATGATACTATTAAAACATTTGAAAGTTTCAATATTGATGGAATTGTAATTCGTGATCGTAAAGATCATTATTATGAAGAATTAAAAAATATCCATATTCCTATATTAAATGCAGGTGATGGAGCTAGTGATCATCCTACGCAATCATTACTTGATTTATTAACAATTCGCAATGAATTTGGACATTTTGAAGGATTGAATATCGCAATTGTGGGAGATATTAAATATTCGCGCGTTGCTCATTCAAATATTGAAGTAATGGAAAGATTGGGCATGAATTGTTATGTTAGTGGTCCTGAAGAATATCGTGAAGAAGGCTATAAATTTATTGATTTTGATGAAGCAATCGAAAAGATGGATATCATCATGTTACTAAGAGTTCAACATGAGCGCCATGAACAAGAAATGCAAATTTCTAAAGAAGAATATCATAGACGCTATGGTTTAACAATCGATAGAGTTAATAGAATGAAAGATAAGGCAATTATCATGCATCCAGCACCATTTAATCGCATGGTAGAAATTGCGGATGATGTAGTAGAGTGTGATAAAAGTCGTATCTTTAAACAGATTGAGAATGGTGTTTTAGTTAGAATGGCGGTTATTTTAAAGACTGTCGGAGGTATGTAATGTGACTAGACTATTTAAAAATGGTTCGGTATATTATCAAAATAAATTTGTTGATAGTGATTTTTTAATTGATGATGAAGGTAATTTTATTATAGCTGATAGGATTGATCTTCAAGAAGATGATGTTGATGAAGTAATTGATTGTGCTGGTCTTACCATCATGCCAGGTTTGGTAGATGTGCATACGCATTTGCGTGAACCTGGTTATACTTATAAAGAAACGATTAAAACCGCTACTTATTCGGCAGCTAAAGGTGGTTTTACTACTATCTTTGCAATGCCAAATTTGAATCCTGCTTGTGATAGCTTAGAACATTTAAAAATGGAACAAGATATTATTGATTCAGATGCATGTATTCATGTATATCCTATATGTGCGATAACCAAAGGACAAAAGGGACGTGGCGAATTAGTTGATTTTGCTAGTTTACACAATGAATGCTTCTTATATTCAGATGATGGAGTTGGCGTACAAGATGAAGCTTTAATGAAAGAAGCTATGGAACAGTGTGCAAAATATAATAGTGTAATAATTGCCCATTGTGAAGATGAAAAAGAATTAAAGGGTGGAAGCTTAAATGAAGGCATTGCTTCAAAACGTTTTAATGATCCAGGTATTAATAATGCTAGTGAATATAATGAAGTTATTCGTGATATTGAATTAGCTAAGCAAACGGGTTGTCAATTCCATATTTGTCATATTTCTTGTAAAGAGAGTGTAGATGCTTTAAGAAAGGCAAAACAAGAAGGATTAAATGTTACAGGTGAAGTTACTTGTCATCATCTATGCTTAAATGAAGAAGATATTGATGAAGATAATGGCAAATGGAAAATGAATCCACCACTTAGATCAAAAGTGGATCAACAGGCTTTAATAGAAGCTATTCAAGATGGCACAATTGAAATAATTTGTACAGATAATGCTCCGCATAGTAAACAAGAGAAAGATTGTCCTATTAAGGATGCTAAGATGGGTATTGTTTCAAGTGAGATTGCTTTTAGTTTAATTTATACTAATTTTGTTAAGAATAAGCTTTTGCGTTTAGAGGATGTCATTAATTTGATGAGCTATAATCCTTGTGATATCTTTGGTATTGATGGTGGCGAAATTATTAATATGGAAAAAGCTAATCTTTGCTTCTTTGATTTAAATGCTAATATTAGAGTAGATAGTAAAAAGTTTTCCTCAATGGGTAAGAGCTGTCCATTTGATGGTAAAATACTAAATGGAAAATGTGTTATGACAATAGTTGATGGCAATATTGTTTATCGGGAGGGTGTATAATGGATAGAAAATTGGTTTTAGCTAATGGTAAAGAATTTTATGGTAAAGCCTTTGGTAGTACTAAGGAAGTTATTAGTGAGGTAGTATTTAATACTTCATGCGTTGGTTATCAAGAGATATTAAGTGATCCTTCATATACTGATCAAATGATATGTATGACTTATCCATTAATTGGTAATTATGGCATTATTGATGAAGACTATGAATCTAAGATTTTTGGTCCAAAAGCTATGATTGTTAGAGAATATAATGATAAACCTTCAAACTTTCGTTATACTAAGACCTTAAATGAGGTTATGGAAGAAAATGATGTAGTTGGTTTAACGCACATAGATACTCGTTATCTTACAAGAACAATTCGGGATGAAGGATCTATGATTGGAATTATTTGCGATAGTGATGTTCCTTTAGAAAAAGCTTTAGAGAAAATAAGATCTTATAATTTGCCACATGATCAAATTGCGAAAGTTAGCTGTAAGAAGCGTTGGTATTCTCGTTGTGCTAATCCTCGTTTTAATGTTGTAGCTATAGACTGTGGCATTAAATATAATATTATTAGAGATTTAAATCGCAATGGATGTAATGTTACTATTGTTCCTTTTACTAGTAGTGCTGAAGAAATTTTGGCTTTGAAACCAGATGGTATATTTTTATCTAATGGTCCAGGAGATCCTCAAGATGTTAAACATATTGTGGATGTAATTAAAAAATTACAGGGAATTAAACCAATATTTGGCATATGTTTAGGTCATCAATTAATTGCTTTGGCAAATGGCTTTGAAACTTATAAATTAAAATTTGGACATCGTGGAGCTAATCATCCAGTATTAAATGTAGTTACGGGTAAAATTGAGATTACTAGTCAAAATCATAGTTTTGCAGTAAAAGAAAAAGAAGATTCTAATGTTAAAATTACACATTATAATTTATTAGATAAGACTGTTGAAGGTTTAGAAATAGCTAAAGACTATTGTTTTAGTGTGCAATATCATCCTGAAAGTGCAGCAGGTCCGGAAGATAGTAAATATTTATTTAAGAAATTTATCGGTTATATGGAAAATATGAAGGAGAAAGACAATGCCTAGAAGAGAAGACATTAAAAAAGTTTTGGTCATTGGAAGTGGACCTATAGTAATTGGACAAGCTGCAGAATTTGATTATGCTGGAACCCAAGCATGTTTATCTTTGAAAGAAGAAGGTTATGAAGTAATCTTAATTAATTCTAATCCTGCAACAATTATGACGGATAGTCATATTGCGGATAAAGTTTATATGGAACCATTAACCTTGGAATATGTTTCTAGAATTATTAGAAAAGAAAGACCTGATGCTGTATTGCCTTCTCTTGGAGGTCAAACAGGTTTAAATTTAGCTATGCAACTTGCTAGTAAGGGTGTATTAGATGAGTGTCAATGTGAAATACTAGGTACTAGTTTTCATTCGATTGAAGAAGCTGAAGATCGTTTGAAATTTAAAGAATTATGTCAAAGAATTAATCAACCATGTTTAGAGAGTCATATAGCACGTAATATTGATGATGTTGTTAAATATGCTAATATGATTGGATATCCGGTAGTATTGCGTCCAGCATTTACTTTAGGAGGAACTGGGGGAGGATTTGCAAATAATGATGAAGAAGTCATAGAAATTGGCGAAAATGCTTTGAAATTATCTCCAGTTAATGAGGTATTAGTTGAAAAATCAATAAAAGGTTATAAAGAAATTGAATTTGAAGTAATGCGTGATAGCAATGATACAGCTATTGTAATATGTTCGATGGAAAATATTGATCCTGTTGGGGTTCATACGGGTGATAGTATGGTAGTTGCTCCAGCACAAACCTTATCAAATAAAGAATATCAATTGTTAAGAAATGCAGCATTAGCTATCATTAAAGAATTGAAAATTGAAGGTGGATGTAATGTTCAATTTGCTTTAGATCCATTCTCTTTCAATTATTATGTTATCGAAGTAAATCCAAGAGTATCACGTTCAAGTGCTTTAGCTTCAAAAGCTACAGGTTATCCAATTGCGAAAGTTAGTAGTAAAATTGCGATTGGGTTGCGTTTAGATGAAATTAGAATTGCGAATACTTGTGCGGCTTTTGAACCGGCTGTAGACTATGTAGTATTTAAAGTTGCCCGTTTCCCATTTGATAAATTCGCTAAGGCTGATCATACTTTAAGTACGCAAATGAAAGCTACGGGAGAAGTAATGAGCATTGGCCGTAATATGGAAGAGGCTTTATTGAAGGCTATGCGTTCTTTAGAAATTGGTGTAGATCATATTTATTTAGAAAAATTTGATCATTTTTCTACTGATGAATTATTAGAAAATATTAAAACACCAACAGATGAAAGAATATTTGCAATCGCTGAGTTGTTTAGACGTGATATTGATATGATGCTTATTCAACATGCGACTAAAATAGATGCCTTCTTCTTAGATAAAATTCATCATATCGTTTCTTTAGAAGAAAAAATTAAAGAAAATCCTAATGATGAAAATTTAATTAAATGTAAAAAATATGGCTTTAGTAATTCTTATCTATGTCATTATTTTAATATGAGTGAAAAAGCTTTATATGAGCATTTAAAAGATATAAATTGTCTACCAGTTTATAAGATGATTGATACATGTGCAGCAGAATTTAGTGCTTATGTACCATATTTTTATTCAACATATGAAATAGAAAATGAATCTATTGTTAGTGATAGAAAATCAATTATTGTATTAGGAAGTGGTCCTATAAGAATAGGACAAGGGGTAGAATTTGATTATTCAACTGTACATGCAATATGGGCTATTCAACAAAAAGGTTATGAAGCAATTGTCATAAATAATAATCCTGAGACTGTATCTACTGATTATGAAGTGAGTGATAAATTATATTTTGAACCATTATGCATTGAAGATGTTATGCATATTATTGAATTGGAAAAACCAGAGGGTGTAATTGTATCTTTAGGTGGTCAAACAGCTATTAATCTTTCGCAAAAATTAAAAGATTATGGGGTAAAGATTATAGGTACAGATATCGAGGCAATTGAAAAAGCTGAAAATCGTGATAGTTTTGATAAGGTAGTTAGAAATGCAAATATTCCATTACCAATAGGTAAGGCAGTTACTAATATTGAAGATGGTTTAAAAGTTGCGAAAGAAATAGGATATCCTGTACTTGTTCGACCTTCCTTTGTCTTAGGTGGTAGAGCGATGCAGATTGTTAATCATGATGATGAGTTAATTGAATATTTGACTAATGCGGTTAAAATTGATGCTGATCAACCAGTTTTAGTAGATAAATATATTGCAGGAACAGAAGTAGAAGTAGATGCGATATGCGATGGTAAGGATGTATTTATTCCAGGAATCATGCAGCTTGTTGAGGCAACTGGGGTACACTCTGGGGACTCTATGAGTGTTTATCCACCATATTCCTTGAGTGATAAAGTTAAGGATACTATTGCAGATTATACTAATCGTCTAGGCTTGGCAATTGGTATCAAAGGTTTATTTAATATTCAATTTATAGTTGATAGTAATGATGATGTATATGTAATTGAAGTAAATCCACGTAGTTCACGTTCGGTTCCTTTCTTATCTAAATCTACGGGTATTCCTATGGCTAATATTGCGACTAAAGTAATGTTAGGAGATAGTTTAGCAAAGCAAGGCTATGGAACTTATGTTATGGAAGAAAAGAAACGTTATTATGTTAAATCTCCAACATTCTCTTTCTCTAAATTACATGGCTTAGATGCTTATTTATCGCCAGAAATGAAATCAACAGGCGAAGCTATTGGCTATGATGACACATTGAATAGAGCTTTATATAAGTCTTTACAAGCTAGTAATTTAAGAGTTGTTAACTATGGAACTGTTTTTGTTACACTAGCTGATAAAGATAAAGAAAGAGCTATTGAATTAGTTAAACGCTTTTATGATTTAGGATTTAATATTGAAGCTACATCTGGTACAGCTAAAGCACTAAAAGAAGCTAATATTAAAACAAGAGTTAAAAAGAAGATTTCTGAAGGTTCTTCAGAAATATTAGATTCTATACGTAAAGGTCATATAACTTATATCATTAATACATTGACTACCAATGACTCTAATACTAATCGTGATGGCTATCAGATTAGACGTTGTGCAGTAGAAAATAATGTAACCGTATTTACTTCTTTGGATACTGTTAATGTCTTATTAAATATTTTAGAAGAAATTACTATGCAAGTATCGACGATTGATCAATAGGAGCTAGATATGAAAAAAGTGGAAATCTATAAAGTAATTAGTAATAAACAATTGACTAAAGATGTATATGAGATGATCTTACAAGGTGATGGATCGTGGGTTAGTAAACCAGGGCAATTTATTAATATCAAAGTAGTTAATAAATTTCTTAGAAGACCTATATCTATTTGTGATTGGACCAATGATAGTTTGACTATCGTTTATAAGGTAGTAGGTGAAGGTACGGCGTGGTTAGCTAGTTTAAAAGCTAATGATCAACTAGAAGCTTTAGTAGGTTTGGGCAATGGTTTTACGCTAGATGATAAGCATTTGTTGTTGATAGGAGGGGGCGTAGGAATTCCTCCAATATATGGAGCATGTAAGAGCTTGGTAAAACAGGGCTATGAACCAATAGTTATATTAGGCTTTCAAAGTAAAGAAGATGAATTTTATTTTGATAAATTTCATAAACTTACTAATAAATTATATATATCAACCAATGATGGTAGCTTAGGATTAAAAGGCTTTGTAACAGATGTAATGCTTAAAAATGAGTTATGTGATATACCTTATTTAACATGTGGTCCATTACCAATGTTAAAAGCAATCTATAAGACTAGTCATGTTAATGGTCAAATTTCTTTAGAAGAAAGAATGGGCTGTGGATTTGGAGCTTGTATGGGTTGTTCAATCGAAACTAAAAATGGTTATAAGCGTATTTGTAAAGAAGGACCAGTATTACAAAGTGAGGAATTGTTATGGACAAAAGATTAGCAGTAAATCTATCAGGTTGGGAATTAGATAATCCCATTATTCCTGCAAGTGGAACTTTTGGTTTTGGATATGAATTTTGTGAATTTTATGATATAAATATTCTAGGTAGTATAGCTACTAAAGGAACTACTTTAGAGCCTCGCTTTGGCAATCCAACTCCAAGGATTGCTGAATGCGATATGGGAATGATCAATGCAGTTGGCTTACAAAATCCTGGTTTAGATAAAGTAATCAATGAAGAATTTCCTAAATTGCAAAAAGTTTTTAATAAAAAAGTAGTTGCGAATGTTTCAGGATTTTCTATTGATGAATATGTGGCTTGTGCACGTGCTATGGATGTCCAAGATATTGTTGGTATTATTGAAGTAAATATTAGTTGTCCTAATGTTAGACATGGTGGCATGAGTTTTGGTACTGATCCTGAAATGGCTGCTAGTGTAACAAAAGCAGTCAAAGAGGTTACAACTAAACCCGTATATATTAAACTTAGCCCAAATGTTACGGATATTGTGGCAATTGCTAAGGCATGTGAAGAAGCGGGTGCTGATGGTATAAGTATGATAAATACTTTATTAGGAGCACGTTTCGATTTGAAAACAGGTAAACCTATCATTCATAATATTATGGGAGGTTTTAGTGGACCAGCTATTAAACCGGTAGCTTTGCGCATGGTATATCAAGTATATGAAGCTGTTAATATACCTATCATTGGTATTGGTGGTATATCTAGAGCTGAAGATGTAATTGAAATGATGTATGCTGGGGCAAGTGCTGTACAAGTTGGCGCGGCTAATTGTGCCGACCCTTATGCTTGTCAAAAAATAATTGAATCTTTACCATCTTTGATGGATAAATTAAATATTGAAAAATTAGAAGATATAATTGGGAGGGCGCACAAATGAGAGACGTAATTATCGCATGTGATTTTTCAAGTAAAGAAGCAACTTTAGCATTCTTAGATCAGTTTAAAGGGGTTAAACCTTATGTTAAAATTGGTCTAGAACTTTATTATGCTGAAGGTCCACAAATCGTTAAAGAATTAAAAGATCGTGGACATAAGATTTTCTTAGATTTAAAGCTACATGATATTCCTAATACGGTTTATAAAGCAATGAAAAATATTGCAACTCTTGGAGTAGATATGACTAATGTTCATGCAGCTGGAACAATTGAAATGATGAAGGCAGCTAAAAAGGCTATTGATGAAGTAAATCCTAATATTCAATTGATTGCAGTTACTCAATTGACTAGTACTAGTGAAGAGGCTATGCAAGAAGAATTATGGATTGATCATTCAATTAATGAAACTATTCAACATTATGCTTTAAATACTCAAAAAGCAGGTTTAGATGGTGTTGTCTGTTCACCACTTGAAGCAAAATTAGTTCATGATGTATGTAATGATAATTTTATTACCGTTACGCCAGGCATTCGTTTTGATGATGCAAGCAAAGGGGATCAAAAAAGAGTTACTACACCAGCTATGGCAAGAGAAATTGGCAGTACTTATATCGTAGTAGGTAGACCAATTACTGCTAGTGATGATCCAGTGGCAGCATATGAACGTTGTGTAAGAGAATTTGTAGGAGAATAAGAAGATGGAAAAATTAATTGCGAAAGATTTATTAAGTATCAATGCAGTATTTTTAAGACCAGAGGAACCATTTGTTTGGGCTAGTGGAATTAAGTCCCCAATTTATTGTGATAATCGTTTAACTTTATCAGATGTTAAAGTGCGTGAAGATGTTGAAAATGCTTTAGCTGATATCATTAAAAAACATTTTCCAGAATGTGAAATGGTTA
Source organism: uncultured Bacillota bacterium (assembly GCA_949291625.1). Classification (GTDB taxonomy): domain Bacteria; phylum Bacillota_I; class Bacilli_A; order Erysipelotrichales; family Erysipelotrichaceae; genus JALEVB01. The sequence continues at coordinate 3,589 of CASEWY010000121.1, read as the reverse complement.
TGGGTACCGCAACGGCAGGAATTGCGCATGCTGCAATAGTTGCGACAAAATTAAATTTACCTATGGGTTATGTTCGTGCTAGTGCTAAAGACCATGGACGTACTAATCAAATTGAAGGTAAATGTGCAAAAGGTACCAAGGTAGTAGTAATTGAAGATTTAATTAGTACGGCTGGTAGTAGTTTAGAAGTAGTTAAAGTATTACGTGAAAATGGTATTGAAGTATTAGGTATGGCTAGTATCTTTACTTATGGTATGAAAAAAGGTTTAGATCGTTTAAAAGAAGCTAAAGTTACTAATATTTCTTGTAGTAATCTAGATGTATTGGTTGATGTAGCTGTTGAAGAAAAATATATTAAACCAGAAGATAAGGTTAAATTATTGCGTTTTAGAGATAATCCTAGTGATGAAAGTTGGATGCAAAAATAATTTATTAATGGAGCGCTATCTGCTCCATTTTTGTTAGAAATTGGGTGATTATTTATGAAATATTTATTAGCGCTTCTATGGTTATTATTGCCTGCATTAGCTATTTTTAAGATTATAGTTTTTGATTTATCATATTGGGGTATTAATGCTTCATATTTTACTTATCAATTTGTTATTAGTATAATGATGGGGCTTGTAGGAGTTTACTTTTTTATTAAAGCTATTAAAAATGCTAAAAAATAAAATACCTTTTACAATAAAAAGATGTTTGCTATAATAGTTAGGTAAAAAATGAAGGGTGGTTATTTTTAATGGGAAGAGCTCATGAAGTCCGTGCAGCTTCAATGGCTAAAACGGCAGCAATGAAGACAAAATTATATTCACGTTATGGAAAGGAATTATATATTGCAGCAAAATCAGGAGTTCCTGATCCAGATATGAACTTAACTTTAAAACGTAAAATAGCTGAAGCTAAAGCAAATCAAGTTCCTGCTGATGTTATTAAAAGAGCTATTGAACGTGCAAAAGGTGGAGCAGATGAATCATATGATTCTTGTCGTTATGAAGGATTTGGTCCAGGAGAAAGTACAATTATTGTTGATTGTTTGACTAATAATGTAAATCGTACAGTTAGTGCTGTTAAAACTTGTTTTAATAAAGCTCATTGTAAAGTGGGTGTTTCGGGATGTGTTTCTCATGGCTATGATGAAGTTGGTTTATTTGTATTAAAATATACTGATGAAGAAAAAATGCTTGATGCATTAGTAATGGCTGAAGTTGATGTTATTGATATGGAAGTTGAAGATGATACCATGACAATCACAACAAGTTTTGCTGATTTTGCTAAAGCCCAAGATGCTATAAATGAATTGATTCCAGATGTTCATTTTGAAGTTTGTGAAGTTACGATGCTTCCTCAAGAATATGTTACAATTGATAATCCTGAGGATAAGGAATTATGGGATCGTTTGCTTAACTTATTAAATGAATGTGAAGATGTAAATAAAATCTATCATAACGTAAAATAGTCAGAATTAATTTCTGACTATTTTTTTTGGCCCACTGATTTCATTTTTGATTATTTGTTGAGCTTTTTCTTTTGATAATAAGCTAGTATATGTATAGGTAGTTTTTAATTCCATTTGCGCATAATTTGGATTATTTTTATTGAAAGTTGAGGCAATATTACAATTATTTTTCAAATAGCGTAAATATTCTTGACCTTTTTCATTAAAAGCTAAAGGTTTAATATGGGTGATTGGTCCTAATTCTTGTATATCTGATTTGTTAATATTATTTAACATATGAATTAAGCAACGATTTATTCTACTAGTAGTATATCGTTTAGTAGTAGCTAAATTGATAAATTGATTATAATCATAACTTTCTTTAGCAATCTTTATTAAATGATTTTCTATTCCTTCGGAAAACATTAAGATATTTGATAATTCTTTTGGTGATGTTGTTAGTAATCGTTGTTTTATCATTGGGTAGAAATCTTCAATAGTTACTATTTCATCTTTAGTTATTTTCATTGGAGTTGCAAGTGATATATCTTGATTGTTTTTAATAGCTATTCTAATAGCTTTTGCACTAGTTATTTTATCGATATTCTCTTGATGATAACTAGATGTTCTTTGAATTGTTATAGGTGTGATATTTGTATTTTGTAATTGTTTTAGATAAGCTACACCTAAAATATCATTAGGACCCATAGCGCTAGCTAAAAGGCCATAGGCTTTAGGAAATGAATTTCCTGATTTCATAATTTCTTTAAGATTATTGACATTGATACTGGTACTAGCTATTTCTTTTAATTCTTCTAGATTATTAGTTTCGGAACCAAAACATAGATAATCAATTTTGGCCATTTTTAAAATATCTATGGCACCTTTCGCAAATATATTTGCGCTTTGAGTAGCGTAAGCATAAGGTAGTTCTAATACTAAATCTACGGCATTATTAATAGCGGCTATAGCCCGTTTATGTTTATCAACAATTGCGAATTCTCCTCGTTGCGTAAAATTTCCTGACATTACGGCAATTAGGATGTCGCACTTACTAAGTTTTTTTGCCATCTTGATATGATGGATATGTCCATTATGTAATGGGTTGTATTCAGTTATAATTCCACAAATTTTCATGCTTATATGATAACATAAAATTAATGGATGATGAAAATGTAATGTTGTTTGTTAGGACTTAAAGTGCGATAATAAATAAAAAGGATATGATTTATGAAAATAAAAAGTACGATATATCGGCCCCAAACTAATGCAAAGGCGGCAATATTAATTATTCATGGAATGTGTGAACATCGTAAAAGATATGATGATTTTGCGCGTTTTTTAGCTTTAAATGGTTATGGGGTAATAACATATGATCAAGTAGGGCATGGCGAATCTATTGATGATTGTTTTGGTTATTTTGGTCATGATGGTTGGAATCATTTGGTGGAAGTTACTGATGGTATGATTGATCAATTGTATCAGGAATTTCCTAATATTCCTCATTATGTCTTCGCTCATAGCATGGGCTCAATTGTTGCGCGTAGTTATCTTAAACATCATGATGAAAAAATTGATGGTTTAATCTTGAGTGGAGCTCCTTGTTATCAAAATTTTGCAAAGGCAGGGCTTTTGGCAATAAAATTAGTAATAAAAGCTCAGGGTGAAAAAAGTACTAGTAAGCAATTAAAAAAATTAGTTACCGGTCGTTTTAATGAAGCTATTAAAAATCCTAAGACTGATGTAGATTGGATTAGTTTTAATGAAGATAATGTCAAACATTATTTAGATGATCCTTATTGTAATCAAGATTTTACTAATCAAGGTTATTTTGATTTAGTTTCAGGACTAATAGATATGCATGATTATCAGCATTATCAACATTATAATCCTAATTTGCCTATTCTTTTTATTGCGGGTAAATATGATGCTTGTACAGGATTTGCTAAGGGCTTGAATGATAGTATAAATACTTTGAAAAAGGCTGGTTATAAGCGAATTGATTCTTATATTTATGAAAATAGTCGTCATGAAGTTTTAAATGATAATGATGCAAAGAAAGTATATGATGATGTATTGAATTGGCTTAATAGTCTTAGGTAATTGTGAAAAATAAAAGTTGTTTAATAAACTAAAACAAGTTATAATTAATTA
>CASEWY010000120.1 GCA_949291625.1 uncultured Bacillota bacterium | reverse complement strand
CACAGCGAATACCATCAACAGCACTGCTTATGATTCCTCCAGCATATCCTGCTCCTTCACCACAAGGGTATAAATTTTCAGTATTAATACTCTCATGCTTTTCATTACGTTTTATTCTAATAGGGCAACTACTACGTGTTTCACTAGCTATCATTATGCCAGTATTTATAAAACCAGGTATTTTTTTATCAAAATTATAAAGTGCTTCTTCTAATGCTTCATTTATATAATTAGGAAAAATATTATGAAGATCTTTAATTTGATAACCGTTAGTGAATGATGTAGATATTACTAGAGGGTTTAATTCATGATTAATGTAGTCCTTAATATTTTGAATTGGGGCTTGATAAGAATTAGTCTGTTCAAAAGTTTTGCGTTCAATTTCTTCTTGATATTTAAAACCAGTTAAACAATCAGTAGAATCATTAAAATCATCTTTAAATACTTGAATAAGTAGGGCACTATTTGCATTAGGTTTATCTCTTTTGCTATAACTCATTCCATTAGTAACGATAGTATTATTTTCGCTAGCGCTATTTACTACAATACCACCAGGACACATGCAAAATGAATATACGCTTCGACCATTTTTGGCTTTATATGTTAGACGGTAACTAGCATGAGGTAATTTGTCCCAATAGGTTTTATTTTGATTCTTATCAATCAAAATTTGTGGATGTTCTACTCTTACCCCTATAGCAAAATCCTTTTGCTCAATATATACATTATTAAGTTTTAATGATTTAAAGGTATCGATACTACTATGACCACAACATAAAATAACATAGTCACAAGGATAAAACTTATCATATGTATATATGCCTATGATCTTACCATCTTTAATTTTGAAGTTAGTTACTTGGGTATCAAAATTAATAATAGTATTTAATTGTAGTAATTCTTCTCTTATTTTTTTTATAATCATTCTTAGTTTATCAGTTCCAATATGGGGAAGTTGTTGATATCTTATATCAGGATTTGCGCCATGTTTAATAAAAGTATCTAAAACTTCTTTAACGCGATAATCTTTAATTCTACAGGTTAGTTTACCATCAGAGAAAGTTCCAGCTCCACCTTCACCAAATTGTACATTACAATTATTATCTAATATATTTTCTTGCCAAAAACGTTCGACAGTTTTAACTCTTTGTTCTACTTTGCTACCTCTTTCAAAGACAATAGGTTCTAGGCCAGCTTTTGCTAAAGTTAAAGCCGCAAATATTCCACTAGGGCCAAAACCAATAACTGCAACTTTAGCTTTTTTATTGGCTTTTGGATGATCTATTTTTATCTTTTCATATATTTGCACATCTTTATTTTTAAGATATTTCTTTTCATTATTTACATCTGCTATACAATTATAAAGATAATAAGGTTTATCAAAACGCGCATCAAGCGATTCACGTTCAATTTCAAATGATATTATATCCTTAATTGAACATCCAATTTTTTTAGCTAAGATATCTTTATTTATTTTTTGATTTATTGAGCATTTAATGTTATTTATTTTTATCATGCTTATATTATATTTAATATGTTATAATATTCAAGTAAATTTGTAAGGAGTGACGTAAAAATAATGTCTAATCAAACCACGGTTATTACTTATAAAGAAGCAAAATCGCAGATTAATACACTTGGTATATCATTATTTATCTATATTGCTACAATGGCAGTAGTTAGATATGCTTTTGTATTTAGAGATAAAATTTTTAATGAAGACATTAATATTTTTTTGATAAATATTATTTTATATGGTGGCTTTGTTCTAGTTACTATTTTTTCCTTATTGCCATTTTTTGTTAGTTCAAAAATTCTTAATTTAAAAATGCGTGATTATTATCATAAAGTTAAAATACCTTTTGGTACAATGCTTGCATATATTTGTTTAGGAATTGCAATTCAACTGACTGTTAGTTCAATTTTGGTTATAGTAGGGCTAGTTCCTTCAAATAATATTTATCCTCAAGAATTTATTGGAATATTTAGCTCGGTTGAAGCAATTATTATTAATATTTTATATATTGTTTTAATGGTAATTATTAAGCCAATATGTGATGAATATGTTTTTAGAGGTATTATTCAACGTAAACTTGGGCATTTTTCTAGAAGTTTTGGGGTTATTGCCAGTGCATTTTTATATGCTTTAGCTCAATTAAGTATAGCTGATTTTATACCTGCATTTTTCCTTGGTATTTTTCTATCTATGATTTGCTTGAAGTATCATTCAATCAAACCTGCAATGAAAATTCAAGTAGGGATTGCTTTATTTTTTATTCTAATGAGTTTTATTCCTAATAATTTATATTTTGCTTCTGTTGCTATTATAGTTATTATTTATATTATCGTAGCCTTTGTTTTATTTAATAGAGTAATAAAATTTCCTAATTTGTCTCATAGAGCATTTGATAAAGATCTATGGGTAATGATGTTATCATCAGCATCCATAGTATTATGTATTATAATTCAAGTTATTAATTATGTTGTAACGCAAATATTGAGGTAATTGAGTTATGCGAATGTTTATCATAGTTTTAATTTGTAAGATTATTTATCATGCAAGTAGGCTTGTTGGCAAACAAGGAGTGACTTTGGCGGGTTTATTTGCTTTAAAGATGGATCATCAAATATTACAAAAGCTAAGTATTCAGGTGAGAAAGAAGATTATAGTTGTTTGTGGTACTAATGGTAAAACTACTACTAATAATTTAATTGCCTTAGCTTTAAAAGGAGCGAATAATAAAGTTATTTTTAATCAAACTGGCTCTAATATGCTTAATGGTATAGTTGCATGCTTTATACTTAATACTAATTTTTTAGGAAAATTGGATGCAGATTATGCTTGCTTAGAAATTGATGAAGCTAGTTTAAGAAGAATAATGCCTCAATGTAAAGCAGATATTTTAGTATTAACAAATTTATTTAGAGATCAATTAGATCGTTATGGGGAAATTGATATTACCATGGATCTTTTAAATGAAGGATTAAAATTTGCTCCTAAGTGTAAATTGATTGTTAATGCTGATGATGTTTTATCAATGTATTTTGCTAGAGAAAGTGGACATAAGTATTTGACTTATGGTATTGAAAAACCTGTTCAAGATAGCAAAGATGATGAGATGCGTGAAGGACAGTTTTGTCGATATTGTAATCATAAACTTGTTTATAACTTTTATCATTATTCACAATTGGGAGATTATTATTGTCCTAATTGCCATGATAAACGTCAACATATTGATGTTAATGGTGATGATATTATTTTTAAAGATCATTGTGAAGTTACGGTTAATAATATAAGATTAATTACCAATTATAAAGGCTTTTATAATATTTATAATATACTTGCAAGCTGTGCTACATTAATTAATGAAAATATATCTTTAGAAGCATTTAAAAAAGTATTAGTAAATTTTAAACCAGAAAATGGTAGACTAGAAGAATTTAACATAAATGGAACTAAAGTTATATTAAATTTAGCTAAAAATCCTGCGGGTTTTAATCAAAATATTCAATTATGTATTAATGATCCTAATCCTAAAGATGTTTTAATTGTAATTAATGATAATGCACAAGATGGTATAGATGTTTCTTGGTTGTGGGATGTAGATTTTGAGGAATTTAGCAAAGATAAAGTTGATACCTTTTATACCTCAGGAACAAGATATAAAGATATGCAACTTCGTTTAAAATATGTAGATATTCCATCTGAGGCAATCGCAAATTATCAAGAAGCAATTTCTAAAGCAATAACAAATTCCAAGAATAAAAATGTATATATATTAGTGAATTATACCGCGCTATATCCATCACATGTATATCTAAATAAATTACAAAATGAAAAGGTGAAATGAGTATGAGAACTTTTAAAATATATCATTTATTTTATGATTTATTAAACTTATATGGTGATCGCGGAAATATAGCTTGTATAGAAAAAAGGTTGGCTTGGCGTAATATTCCCTATAAAACTTATCGTATAGGTATCGATGATGATTTTGACTTGAAAGATGCTGATTTTGTTTTATTAGGTGGGGGATCTGATCGTGAGCAGGCCATAGTATGTAATCGTCTTAAGGAAATTAGAAATCAATTAGTTGATTATATTGAAGATAATGGAGTTTTACTAGCAATTTGTGGGGGATATCAGTTGTTAGGAGAATCCTATGTTATGAATGATGAAATTATTGAGGGATTAAATATTTTAAAAATAAAGACTATAAAAGGTGATAGGCGTTTAATTGGTAATGTAATAATAGATAGCACATGGTCAAATAGTAGGATAGTTGGTTTTGAAAACCATAGCGGTAAAACCATAATTAATGGCTATGAACCTTTAGGTAAAGTAGTTGTTGGCTATGGTAATGATGGTCAAAAAATAGATGAAGGTATTATATATAAAAATGTTATTGGCACTTATTTGCATGGACCTTTATTACCAAAAAATCCTGAAGTAGCTGATAAGCTTATAACTTTAGCGCTTCAAAGAAAGAATATAGATATTTCTTTAAATAAATTAGATGATAATGAAGAATTAATAGCTAAAGATATTATGATTAAGCGCCTATTAAATATGTGAATATATGTGAAATTCTAACATCCTATTGATTAGTTTAAATACTAGCTATAAAATTAGGATAGTGAGGAAAAATATGAATAAGATTAAAAATAACATTATACGCTTTATGCGTGGAAGATATGGAAACGATCAATTCAATAATATAATTGTTATATTTTCCTTATTTTTTGCTTTTTTGAATATATTTATAGCTAATCCTATTCTAGCAATAGTTTCTTATGCATTATTGTTTTATGCTATTTATCGTATGTTTTCAAAAGATATTTGGGCAAGACAAAAAGAAAATATGGTTTATTTAGAGAATACTAAATCTATTAGAATGCGCATTAATTTATTTAAACGTAATTTAACAGATAAACAGTATAAATATTTTATTTGTCCAAGTTGTAAACAAATGGTTAGAGTACCTCGCTATAAAGGCAAGATTGAGATTAGTTGTCCAAAATGTCATCGAAAATTTGATAGGAAGAGTTAAAATTATATGTATTATTTGAAATTTTTATTATTAATTATAGTATTAAATTTTGTACTTAGTATTGTTTTCTATAATCCTAATGTATTTTTTTTAGTATTGATTATTTTGATTGGTTATATTGCTTATCGTAGTTATAAAGTGTCTAAACAAAGAGATCAATTTTATAATGATTTTAACCAACAACAAAACTATTATAATAATACTAATCAACAAGATTATTATGATAATCAAAACCAATATACTAAAAATAATAGTGATATCATCGATGTAGAATATACGCAAAAAGATATCTCTGAAGAAAATGATAAAGTGTATAAATAATAAAGCACGTCTAACTTGAATGTTAAACGTGCTTTTTTGCTTATTTAGTAACTCTTTTAGCTTTAGTTTTTGCTACAATTTGGGCCATTGCTTCCTTTTGATTTAAGATTACAGGAATGACAATAGGGTTACGATTAGTCTTTTGATATAAATATGGCTCCAAGGCAGCTCTAATACAATTTTTTAAATCACCAAATGTAGTTTTTTGCTGCATTTTTTCTTTTAATGCATCATATACTATTTTTTCTGCTTCCTTTAATAGTGTTTGTGATTCTTTAATGAAGACAAAGCCACGCGAAACAATACTAGGAAGACATAATATTTTATTATATCTTGAATCGATAGTAACGATAACTGCAACCAGACCATTGTCTGCTAAAATCTGGCGATCTTTAATCACGCTAGTAGAAAGACCAGATATATCATTTCCATCGACATAGATATCATCAGTTTGAATGCGCTCATTTGATTTGAAGCATTCACCATCTCTTAATATAATAGGGTCGCCATTTGCACAAATGAAACAATTTTCGGCAGGAATTCCTGTTTCGATAGCGGTAAGCATATGTCTTTTTTGCATTTTATATTCACCATGCATAGGCATAAAATATTTTGGTTTAATCAATTGTAGCATTAATTTTTGTTCTTCTTGCGAAGCATGACCAGTGGTGTGTAGGGAAGTAAGTGGTGAGTTGACTACAACATTAGCACCTACACGGGTCAATTGATTAACTACAGCATTTACACTAGTGCCATTTCCAGGTATTGGATTGCTTGAAAATATAACGGTATCACCTGGAATTATTTTAATAAAACGATGGGTTCCATTTGCAATTCTACTAAGGGCTGCTAGTGGTTCACCTTGTGATCCAGTACATACAATACAAACTCTATGAGCTGGTAGGGTATTTATTTCATTAGGACCTATAAAGCTAGATTCTGGAATGTTGATTACTTTCAAGCGTTTAGCAATCTCTACAACATTTTCCATACTTCTACCAAATACCGCAACCTTACGTCCACAAGTTACCGCAGCTTCTAGAATTTGTCCTAAGCGTAAAACATTAGAAGCAAATGTTGAAACAATTAAACGTCCTGGCGTTTTTCGCATTTGTTCTAGTAAACTTTGGGCAACCTTCTTTTCAGATATCGAGAAACCACTAACTTCGGAATTTGTGGAATCGCTTAATAATAATGTAACACCAATTTGTCCAATATAAGCCATCTTTTGATAATCTGAGTTCTTACCAATAGGGGTTAGATCAAATTTAAAATCTCCTGTTTCTACGATTCTACCATTAGGAGTATTTATTAGAACACCTAATGAATCTGGGATTGAATGTATGGTATTAAAAAAACCTATATTGAAGTGTTTGGTAGATATTCTTGATTCACCATTAATTTCAATTAATTTAACATTTTTGGTCAATCTTCTTTCTTCTAACTTTTTAGTTATTAAAGCACAAGCAAATCTTGGGGCATATATTTCCTTTACTTTTACACTTTGAAGGAAAAATGGAATTCCGCCGATATGATCTTCATGACCATGAGTGATGACTACTGCTTTTATTTTGTGCTGATTTTTAATTAGATATGAAAAGTCAGGAATGACATAGTCTACACCTAGCAAACTTTCTTCAGGAAATAAAATACCTACATCTATAACGATGATTTCATCATCGTGTTCAATGCAATACATGTTTTTTCCAACTTCACCAAGACCACCTAAGGCATATACCCTTGTATCGGTTTGACTGTTATATAAATTATGGTTTTTATTTCTTGTTGTTACTTTTGGTGGATTCTTTATACTTTCTCTCATTTTAACCTCTTTTCTTAACTCACCAATATTAGCACAAGTATTATATCAGTTTTATATTTCAATTGCATCATCTATTTTTTTAAATGGGTCATTTTTTGAAATATGATCATAATATAGGGTGCCTGAAAAATGGTCTATTTCATGTTGTAAGACAATTGCTAAAAAACCATTGGCACGGATAGTAATTTCTTTATTTGTTAAAGCATCATAGGCTTTTACTTTGATTCTTGCGCTGCGATAAACATAACCTTTATGATCTTCTTCGACGGATAAACATCCTTCACCATTGCTTAAATATGCTTGTTGGATAGAAGAAGAAATTATTTTAGGATTTACAAGGCAGTATTCATAGTTTACCTCATTACCATTTTTATCTATATCTGTGCAAACAATAGCGCACATTTGTTTATTGATACCTACTTGAATTGCGCTAATACCTACAGCTGGACGAAGATTTTTCTCTTCAGCAATCTCAGGGTCAATGCTTTCTTTTACATAAGTATATAAATCTTCCATTAATTTTTTATCTTCATCAGTTAGAGGAAGATTTACGGGATAAGATTTTTCACGAATTTTTGGGTCATTGTCTTTGACAATAGTTTCTTGATTTATAATCATTATTGAATCTCCTTTTTTATTTATAATAATATCAAATTTAAATAAAAAGTACAAAAAAATTAGTTACATGGTAAAATATATTTTATGGAAAGTAAAAGAAGAAAATTTGAGTATTTACGTATACCTAGATATATAGATAAGCCAATTTTTTATGCAATTATGCTATTGGCTATTTTTGGCTTTATCATGGTTGTATCTGCTAGTATGGGTTTAGCTATTGGTGATAATAGTTATTTGATTGCTACTGGCATAAAATTATTGTTATTTACTTTAATAGGTTATGTGGGGATGACCATCGTTACCCGTATTTTTAGCTTTAAGATGCTTAATTCTTTTATGGAAGCCTTAATGGTAGTTACTATTATTTTATTGATGGCTTGCTTAGGATTTAGTGGTTCAGGTGGAGCAAAAGCGTGGATTCAAATACCAATTGCCGTTACTGAAGTAACATTTCAACCTTCAGAGGTTGCTAAGATTGTATGTGTTTTATGTATTGCAAATTATTTAGGAGATAATAATAAGATTTATAGAAAACCATGGAATTTAATAAAATATCCGGTAAGTTTTGTTTTAATTTGTGCTTTTATAATATTAGTATTGCAATCAGATTTAGGTAGTGCTGCTGTATTATTGATTATGAGTGTTGTATGTTTTTTAATATTAAAAAATCCTTGTTTAAAAAAGATACAACGTACAATTGTTATTTTAGGTATTTTAGGAGTATTATTTACTATTTTTATGTTATATACCCCAATGGGTGAGAGTTTTATTCGTTTATTGCCATTAAAGGATTATCAAATTAATCGTATCTTATCAGCAATTAATCCTTTTATTGATCGATATAATACAGGATATCAATTAATAAATGGACTTGTAGCCTTTGCAACCGGAGGTTTTTTGGGCACAGGATTTGGTAATTCGATTAGAAAATATACAGATTTTCCAGCATCTAATACGGATTTTATTTTAGCGATAGTAGTTGAAGAGTTAGGTTTTTTAGGCTTTATGATAATAGCTATTTGCTATATGGTTATTATCATAAGATTATATAAATATGCCTTTAAGATGAAAAATGAAAAAGGACGTATTATTTTAGTTGGGGTTGCTACATATTTATTTGTTCATTTTCTATTTAATGTAGGAGGAGTTACCGGATTTATTCCATTAACAGGGGTACCTTTGTTGATGATTTCCGCAGGTGGTACTAGTACTTTAACTACCATGGTTGCGATTGGGTTAGCTCAAGCCATAATTTCTAAATATCGTCAAGGAGAGATAGAATAATGCGAATAATTGCGGGTAAATATCGTTCTAGAATACTTAAAACTTTAAAATCTGATCAAACTCGTCCTACTTTAGATAAAGTAAAAGAAGCAGTTTTTTCTAAATTGGGTTCTTATTTTGATGGTGGTACTTGCTTAGATCTTTTTAGTGGTAGTGGAGCTATTGGCTTAGAATGTATTTCTAGGGGGATGGATGAAGCTTATATGATTGATAATAATTACGAGGCAGTAAATATTATCAAAGAAAATGTTAAAGCATTACAAGCGAGTAATTGTATTGTTTGGCGCATGAATTATATGCAAGCTTTAAAAAAATTAAAAGATAAAAGCTTTGATTTGATTTATCTAGATCCGCCTTATCGATTGAGTATATATAATGAAGTTATTGCTTATATTTATGATAATAATCTATTAGATAAAAAACATGGTTATATTGTTTGTGAGTCTTTAAAAGAAGAAGTTATAGAAGATTATCATGAATTAAAAGTTGAAAAAAGTGTTGATTATGGTATCATGAAAATTACATATTTGAGGTATTTATTATGAAGATTGCTTTATATCCAGGAAGTTTTGATCCTATAACGATGGGACATTTAGATATTATCGATAGAAGTTCAAAGATATTTGATAAAGTAGTAATAGCTATTTTAGTTAATCCTCGTAAAGAACCAATGTTTTCTAGTGAAAAACGTAAAGAAATGATAGAAAAATGTATTACCCATTTAAATAATGTTGAAGTTGTGGTTAGCAGTGAATTAACTATTAATGTTGCGAAAAAACATGGAGCGAATATTTTGATTAGAGGCATTAGAGCAGTTGCTGATTATGAATATGAATTGCAACAAGCTACAACGAATATGGCATTAGATGGCTCAATTGAAACATTATTTATGGTATCACGCCCGGAATATTCCTTTTTAAGTAGTAGTGTTGCAAAAGAACTTGGACGTTATCATTGTGACTTAACTAAGATCTTACCGGAAGCTATAATTGCTGAAGTAGAAAATAGATTCAGATAATTATAGATCGTTGAGATCTTTTTGTTTGAAAAGATGAAAAAATTTAGCACTAAATTATTGACAGTGCTAAACAGTTGTAGTATAGTATTAGCAGTCAGATAAGACTAGTGCTAAAAAGGAGGTAAATATGCTTACTAACAGACGTATTCAAATATTAAAAGCTATCGT
>CASEWY010000119.1 GCA_949291625.1 uncultured Bacillota bacterium | reverse complement strand
ACTAAAGTATTACCAGAATTAGATGATGAGTTTGCTAAAGATGTTAATGCTCAAGGAGTTGAAACTATTGAACAATTAAAAGAACATATCAAGAATAATATCACTGATGACAAAACTCGTGCTGCTGAAGATAAAGCAGTTAACGATTTAATGACTAAAGTAGTTGATGGGGTTAAAGTAGATATTCCTCAAGCTATGATTGATGATGAAACAAATAGTTTAATTAATGACTTTGCTATGCGTTTACAACAACAAGGAATGAGCTTAGACCAATTCTTAAAAATGACTAATCAAAGCATGGATGTAATCAAAGAACAATTCGCTACTGATGCTGAAAATAAAGTAAAATTCAGATTAGTTCTTGAAGCTATCGCAAATAAAGAAGAATTAAAAGTTGAAGATGGCGATGTTGATACAGAATACAAGAATATTGCTGATTCATATGGTATGGATGTTGAAGAAGTTAAGAAACTTATTCCAGCAGAAAATCTTGAGTATGACGTAAAGATTCGTAAAGCATACGATTTGATAAAAGATACTGCGAGTAAATAAGACGCTTAACGCGTCTTATTTTATTCCTTATTTTTAGAAAGGAAGTGTTTATATGGAAAATGAACTACAATTACCTGTTGTTTGCACCAGAGGTGTAATCGTATTTCCTGACCAAGAAGTTATCGTAGAAGTAGGCAGAAATGCAAGTATAAAAGCTGTAGACATTTCACAAGGTGTTTATGAAAGTAATATATTTGTAGTTTGCCAAAAAGATATTCTTCAAGAAGATATTAAATATGATAACTTATATCAAGTTGGTACTATTTGTAAAATTAAATTTATTCGTAGAAAGAATGGTTTTTTAAGAGTTACTTTTATTGGACAACAAAGAGCAAGAGTAATTGATTATACTACCGAAGATGGAGTTATGTTTGCTCATGTAGAAGCAGTATATGATATTGTTGGTGATTCAAATGAAGAAATAACCTTAGCTAGAAAAGTTATTCGTGAATTTGAAAGCATTGCTTCAGTAGTAAATTCTTTTCCTACAGAGATTATTGATCAATTATCTAAAGGTGTTAGTGCATCACTTTTATCTGATCAATTTGCGCAATTTTATAACTTAAGTCTTGATGAACGTCAAGAGCTTTTAGAAATGGCAGATGTTAATGAAAGACTATTACATATTCTTGAAATCTTGAATAAAGAAAAAGAAATGACGAAGATTGAAAATAGAATAAATAGTAAAGTTAAAGAAAAAATTGATGAGAGTCAAAAAGAATATTATTTGCGTGAAAAAATGCGAGCAATAAAAGAAGAATTAGGCGATGTTCCTAATGGTGATGATGATGTTGAAGCTTTGCGTGCTAAAATAAATGATAATCCATATCCAGAACATGTAAAAGCTAAAGCACTTGAAGAATTAAAAAGATATGAACAATTACCTAGTGCATCGCAAGAAGCTAGCGTGGTTAGAACTTATTTAGATTGGTTATTAAATGTTCCTTGGTATGAAGAAACAAAAGATGAAGAAGATCTAAATAAAGTAATGGAAGTTTTAAATAATGAACATTATGGACTAGAAAAAGTTAAAGAAAGAGTCATGGAATATTTAGCTGTAAAACAAATGACTAATTCTTTAAAAGCTCCTATCTTATGTTTGGTAGGCCCTCCTGGAGTTGGTAAAACAAGTTTAGCTAAATCTATTGCTAATGCTTTAAATCGTAATTTTGTTAAGATGAGCTTAGGTGGTGTTAAAGATGAAGCAGAAATTAGGGGCCATCGCCGTACTTATCTAGGAAGTATGCCAGGTAGAATAATCCAAAGCATGAAAAGAGCTAAAGTGATAAATCCGGTATTTTTAATCGATGAGATAGATAAACTTGGTAATGACTATAAAGGTGATCCAAGCTCTGCTATGTTAGAAGTTTTAGATCCTGAGCAAAATAGTCAATTCTCTGATCATTATTTAGAGGAACCTTATGATTTATCAAAAGTATTATTTGTTGCAACAGCAAACTATTTAGAAAATATTCCTGAAGCCTTAAGAGATCGTTTAGAAATTATTAATTTAAGTAGTTATACAGAAGTAGAGAAGGTTCAAATTGCGATTAATCATTTATTACCTAAAGAAATAGCTACTAATGGACTTAAACCTTCACAATTTAAAATTAATGAAAATGAATTAATTTATTTAATTCGTCATTATACTCGTGAGGCTGGTGTAAGACAATTGCAAAGAACGATTGCTACTTTGTGTAGAAAAACCGTATTAGCTATCTTAAAAGACAATAAAAAATCAATTAAAATTAGTAAAAAGTTAATTAATGAATGGCTTGGTAAAGAAATTTTTGAATATGGTATTAAAGAAAAGAAGGATCAAGTAGGGGTAGTTACAGGTTTAGCATATACCGCTTTTGGTGGCGATACTTTACCAGTAGAAGTTACTTATTTTGAAGGTAAAGGACGTTTGGTTGTTACAGGTCAATTAGGTGATGTAATGAAAGAATCTACAGAGATTGCTTTAGACTATGTTAAATCTCATGCTAAACAATTTAATATTGATGTTAAATTCTTTGAAAATCATGATATTCATATTCATGTACCTGAAGGAGCTGTTCCTAAGGATGGTCCAAGTGCTGGTGTTACATTAACTACTGCATTAGTAAGTGCTTTAACTAATCAAAAAGTAAAGAAAGATATTGCGATGACAGGTGAAGTTACATTGCGTGGTAATGTTTTACCTATTGGTGGTTTAAGAGAAAAATCTTTGGCAGCTCATCGTGTAGGAATTAAAACTATCATTATTCCAAAAGGCAATATGAAAGATATGGATGAAATTCCTGATATTGTAAAGAATGATATGACATATATTCCAGTGGAAAATGTTGATCAAGTTATAAAGGAAGCTTTAATATAATGCAATTTCATCAAACTGAATTTTTAGGGAGTGCTATAAAAAAAGAGCAATTCCCCCAAAGCAATTTACCGGAATTAATAATGGTAGGTAGGAGTAATGTAGGTAAATCTAGTTTAATTAATACTTTAGTTAATAGAAAACAATTGGCTTATGTAGGTAGTAAACCTGGGAAAACACGTTTATTAAATTTTTTCAAAATTGATGAAAAATTTGTTCTAGTAGATGCTCCAGGTTATGGTTATGCTGCTCGTAGCAAGCAAGAATTGATTGCTTTTGCGCAAATGATGGATGATTATTTTTCAACGCGTGAACAACTTAGAGTTATGGTACAAATTGTTGATATGCGTCATAAACCTACAAAAGATGATATTCAAATGATTGAATATGCTAAAAGTTTTAATATTAAAGTGATAGTTGTTGCGACTAAATATGATAAAGTAAAAGCTAGTGAACGAGTTAAAAATCTTAAAGTTATCAAGGAAACATTAGGTATTAATGATAAATCTTTATTTATGTTTTCTAGTGAAACTAGATATGGATTAGAAGCATTATGGAGTGCCATATTAGAAAATGTTGCTTAATTGTTAATTTATGATATAATACAAACAAACGTTGAAAAGAAGGAGTATTCTTACCGCTTAATTATTAGAGAGTCGTTGGTCGGTGAAAAAACGATATTAATGTAAGAAGAAGGTAGTCTTGGAGTTATCAAAGTGAAATATTAGTAGTTTTGATCGTTTAATCGGCGTTAACGATTTAAAGGCATAAAATTTTATATTTTATGTAAATTAAGGTGGTACCACGAGAAATTCGTCCTTTGGATGAATTTCTTTTTTTTAGAAAGGATATAGACAATGAAGGAATTAGAGGCAAAGTACAATCATAAACAAGTAGAAGAAGGAAAATATGATACCTGGATTAAAGAAGGTTATTTTACGGCTGGAGATAAGAGTAAGGATCCTTTTACTATTGTTATACCTCCACCAAATGTAACAGGTAAGTTACATTTAGGCCATGCTTGGGATAATACTTTACAAGATATCATTTCACGTTATAAAAGATTAAAAGGCTATGATATGTTATATCTTCCAGGAATGGATCATGCAGGTATTGCAACGCAAGCTAAAGTAGATGAAAGATTAAGAAAACAAGGAATTTCCCGTTATGATTTAGGTAGAGAAAAATATCTAGAAAAAGCTTGGGAATGGAAACACGAATATTCTGATTTTATTCGTAAACAATGGGCAAAATTAGGCAATAGCTTAGATTATAGTAGGGAAAGATTTACGCTTGATGAAGGTTTAAATAAAGCGGTAACTAAGGTATTTGTTGATTTATATAAAGAAGGATTAATATATCAGGGATATCGTATTATTAACTGGGATCCTGAGGCAAAGACAGCATTAAGTAATGTTGAAGTTATTCACCAAGAAGATAAAGGACAAATGTTCTATTTTGATTATGAATGTGTGGAAACTAAACAAACTTTTACTATCGCAACAACTAGACCTGAAACAATGTTTGGGGATGTTTGCGTTGTTGTACATCCAGATGATCCTCGTTATAAAGATATGATTGGTAAACATGCGATTAACCCAGCTAATGGTGAACAATTACCAATAATTGCGGATGATTATATTGATATAGAATTTGGTACTGGTGCGATGAAATGTACACCTGCTCATGATCCTAATGATTATCAAATTGCATTACGTCATCATTTAGAAATGCC
Organism: uncultured Bacillota bacterium; assembly: GCA_949291625.1. Classification (GTDB taxonomy): domain Bacteria; phylum Bacillota_I; class Bacilli_A; order Erysipelotrichales; family Erysipelotrichaceae; genus JALEVB01. Next base: position 33,701 of record CASEWY010000119.1, on the reverse strand, counting down.
AATTTGTATGAATCCTGATGGAACAATGAATGAATTAGCTAATGAATTTGCTGGAATGGATCGTTATGAATGCCGCAAAAAGGTTACTGAAAAAATAAAAGCTGCAGGTAAATTAGTTAAAATTGAAGAAATTGTTCACCAAGTTGGACATTCAGAAAGAACTAATGCAGTTGTAGAACCATATCTTTCTAAACAATGGTTTGTAAAAATGAAACCTTTAGCCGAAGATGTATTAAATAATCAACATGATCCTGAACAAAAGATTAATTTTTATCCTGAACGTTTTGAAAAAACTTTTGTTAATTGGTTAGAAAATATTGAAGACTGGTGTATTTCTCGTCAGCTTTGGTGGGGACATAGAATTCCTGTATATTATCATAAAGATACTAATGAAATTTATTGCGAATATGAACCACCTAAAGATATTGAAAATTATGTTCAAGATGAAGATGTATTAGATACTTGGTTTTCAAGTGCTTTGTGGCCTTTTTCAACTTTAGGATGGCCTGAAGATACTGAAGACTTAAAAAGATATTATCCAACAAATACCATGGTCACAGGATATGATATTATCTTTTTCTGGGTTGCAAGAATGGCCTTCCAAGCTCGCCATTTTACTAAGAGTTATCCATTTAAAGATTGCTTGATTCATGGATTAATTAGAGATGCCCAAGGTAGAAAAATGTCTAAAACTTTAGGTAATGGTATTGATCCAATGGATGTTATTGATAAATATGGCGTTGATTCTTTAAGATTCTTCTTAACTACTAATTCAACACCTGGTCAAGATATGCGTTTTATCGAAGAAAAGGTGGAAGCAAGTTGGAACTTTATTAATAAAATATGGAATGCTTCGCGCTTTACCTTATTAAATTTAAGTGATGATATTGATATTAACTCAATTAATGATTATGAATTATCTAATATCGATAAGTGGATTTTAAGCCGTTATAATCAAACTTTGAATGATATTAATATTAATATGGACAAATATGAATTTGCTTTAGTTGGTAATGAATTATATAGCTTTGTTTGGGATGATTTTTGTAGTTGGTATATTGAACTAGCTAAATCAAATTTAAATGATATAAATCCAAATGTTAAAAAAGCTACACAAGCTACATTATATTTTGTTTTAAGTGGAATTATTAAAATGTTGAGTCCATTTATGCCATTTGTTACCGAAGAAATTTATCAAGCTTTACCTAATACTAAAAAGAGTATTAATTTAGAAACTTGGCCAAATGTTGTAGATAATATTGAAACTCAAGAAGAAGTTGAACAATTGATTTCTATGATTAAAACTATAAGAGAATTAAAGGTAGAAAATGGTTTAAAACCAAGTTTTCCATTAGAAATAATGCTTCAAGATAATGATAATGCAATTATTAATGTTAGTGATCAGATTAAAAATATTTTAAATAAAATGGTTAAATGTACATTAGTTGATTCTATTGCTGAAGAAAAAACTATTCGTCCAATTTATAATGGTTTTATTAGTGTTGCAAGTAATACCTTATGCAATGTAGAAGAAGAACTAGCTAAATTTAATAAAGAAAAAATCAAACTTGAAGCAGAAATTAAACGTAGTACAAATATGTTATCAAATGAAAAATTCTTAGCTAAAGCTCCTGCTGAAAAAGTTGCAGAAGAACAAAAGAAATTAGTAAATTATCAAAACCAATATAATTTGGTATGTAATCGTCTTAAGGAATTAGAAAATAAATAAAAGATTAAAAACAAACCATGATGTTAGAATATTTAACATTTATGGTTTTTTTTCTTTATGTAAATTATATTAAAATTTTTTGAAAACGATTACATTTTTAGTTTACCAATGACAAAGATAATGTTATAATCAATCTAGTGAATATAGGGAGGAAAATATGAGCAATAAGAAATTTGTTTATAATTTTACTGAAGGAAATGGTAAAATGCGTGAACTTCTTGGTGGTAAAGGTGCAAACCTTGCTGAGATGACATCATTGGGTATGCCAGTTCCTAATGGCTTTACAGTAACTACTGAAGCTTGTAATCAATATTATGAAGACAACGAAACTATTAATGAAACGATTAAAAAGGAAATCTTTGAACATGTTGCTTATTTGGAAGAAACAACAGGTAAGAAATTAGGTAGTAAAGAAAATCCTTTATTAGTATCAGTTAGAAGTGGTGCTCGTGCTAGTATGCCAGGTATGATGGATACTATTTTAAATTTAGGTATTAATGATGATGTAGTTGAAGTTATAGCTTCAAAGACTAATAATCCTCGTTTTGCTTATGATAGTTATCGTCGTTTTATTCAAATGTTCGCTGATGTTGTAATGGGATTACCTAAGAGCCGTTTTGAAGAAATTATAGATGATATAAAAGCTAAGAAAAATGTTAAATTAGATACTGAATTAGATGCGGATGATCTTAAAGAAATGGTAGATTTATTTAAAAAATTCTATCGTGAAAATTTAAATGAAGATTTCCCAACTGATCCAAAAGTTCAATTGGAAAAAGCTATTGAAGCAGTATTTAGATCTTGGAATAACCCTAGAGCTATTTTCTATCGTAAGATGAATGATATTCCTAGTAGTTGGGGAACAGCTGTCAATGTACAAATGATGGTATTTGGTAATATGGGAGATACTTGTGGTACTGGCGTTGCTTTCACAAGAAATCCAGCTACAGGAGAAAAGAAATTGTTTGGTGAATTCTTGATGAATGCGCAAGGTGAAGATGTAGTTGCGGGTATTCGTACACCAAGTCCAATTAGTAAATTACAAGAAATTATGCCAAATGCATATAATCAATTTGTTGATATTTGCGATCGTTTGGAAAAACATTATCGTGATATGCAAGATATGGAATTTACTATTGAAAATGAAAAATTATATATGTTGCAAACACGTAATGGTAAACGTACTGCAGCTGCTGCTTTGAAAATTGCTTGTGATTTAGTAGATGAAGGCTTAATTGATGAAAAAGATGCTTTAATGATGGTTGATCCTAAACAATTAGATTCATTGTTACATCCGCAATTTGATGCTAGTGAACTTGCTAAAGCTAAAGTATTAACTACAGGTTTAGCTGCTAGTCCAGGTGCTGCATGTGGTGAAATTGTATTTAATGCTGAAGATGCAATTAAAGCTGCACAAGATGGTCGTAAAGTAGTATTAGTTAGATTAGAAACTTCACCAGAAGATATCGAAGGTATGCATGTTTCTCAAGGTATTTTAACCGTTAGAGGTGGTATGACTAGCCATGCAGCAGTAGTTGCTCGTGGTATGGGAACATGTTGTGTTTCGGGATGTGGTGATGTAAGTATTGATGAAACTGCTAAAACTTTTAAAGTAGGTAATCAAACATTTAAAGAAGGCGATTATATCTCTTTAGATGGTTCAACAGGTAATGTATATGGTACTGCTATTAAAACAGTTCCTGCTAAGATTAGCGGTCATTTTGAAAGATTTATGAGTTGGGCAGATGCTACAAGAAAATTACAAGTTAGAACTAATGCAGATACACCAAAAGATGCTGCTCAAGCTGTTGAATTTGGTGCCCAAGGTATTGGCTTGATTAGAACTGAACATATGTTCTTTGAAGCTAATCGTATTAAAGCAGTTAGAGAAATGATTGTTTCTAAAACTACTGAACAAAGAAAGAAAGCTTTGGCTAAATTATTACCAATGCAACAAGGTGATTTCGAAGCTATTTATGAGGTTATGAAAGGATTGCCTGTAACAATTCGTTACTTAGATCCACCTCTACATGAATTCTTACCTACATCATCTAGTGATATTGCGCAATTAGCTGAAGAAATGAATATTGAATTGAGCGAATTAAGAAATGTTGTAGCTTCATTACATGAATTTAACCCAATGATGGGTCATCGTGGATGTCGTTTAGCTGTTACTTACCCAGAAATTGCTGAAATGCAAACTGAAGCAGTTATTCAAGCTGCAATTAATGTAAATAAGAAACATCCAGAATATGATATTCATCCTGAAATTATGATTCCATTAGTTGGTGATAAGAATGAATTGAAGTATGTTAAAGATGTTGTTGTTAAAAAGGCTGAAGAAGTAATGGAAGCTAATGGAGTTAAGATTGAGTATAAAGTAGGTACTATGATTGAAATTCCTCGTGCTGCATTATTGGCTGATGAAATTGCTGAAGAAGCTGAATTCTTCTCATTTGGAACTAATGACTTAACACAAATGACTTTTGGCTTCTCTCGTGATGATGCTGGAAACTTCTTAAATGATTATTATGAAAAGAAAATCTATGAACAAGATCCATTTGCTAAATTAGATCAACATGGTGTTGGTAAATTGGTTAAAATGGCTGCTGAATTAGGCCGTAAGACTCGTCCAGATATTAAATTGGGTATCTGTGGTGAACATGGTGGAGATCCTTCAACTATTGAATTCTGTCATCGTGTTGGCTTAAATTATGTATCTTGTAGTCCTTTCCGTGTACCAATTGCACGTTTAGCTGCTGCTCAAGCTGCTATTAAAGAAGAAAGAGAAAAGTAATTATTTGTTTATATATTTCACACACACCTTGTATAAGCGGGCATTAATTTGCTCGCTTATATCATTTTATGGACATAATATTAATGTAAGAATATTAGAAAATCATTAATAAGTAATTTATTGTTAAAAATGCTTTTTTCACTTGTAAATTTTTTCACATATAGTATAATTAAAACATAGTGAACATGTTTACTGAAATGAAGGAGCAAATTTAAATGAAAAAAGGAATTATTTTATTACTTTCTGCATTCATGACAATTAGTTTGGTTGCGTGCTCAAATACTCAAACTAAGGCAGCCAACTATACAGCTGGTACTTATACAGCAACTACTAGAGGTATGAATGGGGATGTAGAAGTAGAAGTGACATTCAGTGAGAATGCCATTGAAAGTGTTGTAGTAAAAAATCATTCGGAAACTTATGGCGTTGGTTATGGATTGGATACTTCACCAATTGAAACATTGCCAAATAAAATTGTTGAAACTCAATCATTGGGTGTGGATGCTGTTACAGGTGCTACAATTACAAGTAATGCAATTCTTAATGCCGTTAGTGATGCGGTAGAACAAGCTGGTGGCGATGTTGAAGCATTAAAGGCAGTGAAAGTTGCTAGTGATGAACAAGATTTGACATTGGATACCGATGTTGTTGTTGTAGGTGCTGGAGCTGCTGGATTATCTGCAGCCATTGAAGCAAGTAATGCCGGTGCTGATGTTGTTGTATTAGAAAAACAAGGAATTATTGGTGGTGCCACAACTTTAAGTGGTGGTAAGCTTTTAGCTGCTGGTACAAAATATCAAGAAGCACAAGGTTTCACAGGTGATACTCCAGACGCATTATTTGATTATTTAAAGGGTGTTGGCGGTGACTTAATCGATGATGAAAAACTACATGAATTTACTGATAATGCTTTAGAAGATGTTAATTGGCTAGCAGATATGGGAGTTCAAATCATCAACGTAGAGCCTATTCATTCTTCTATTACACCTTGGCGTGTTATAAATACATTAGGCGGTGGTGGCCAAACAAGTGGTCATGGTGGACAAATTTCTGTACCTTTGTATAATACTTTCAAAGAGACAGGATCTGAAATTGTTTACAATGTTTCAGTTAATGAGATTTTAATGAATGAAGGGAAAGCTAGTGGTGTTGTAGGTACCTTACCAGGTGGTCATACAGTTACAGTTAATGCGAAAGCAGTTATCATTGCTACAGGTGGTTATGCACAAAATCGGGAAATGACAGCTCATTTAGGTATTGAAAAATATAATACTACGGTACCAAAAGGAAATGTTGGTGATGGTGTTAAGATGGCAGAAGCTGTAGGCGCTCAAGTATTTGAAGCACCTGGAGCACAAGCTGTTTATGTAAGTAATACAAGTGGTGTAGGTATCAATGAAGAAAGTGGATTAATCGTCAATGATCGTGGTGTTCGTGTTGTTGATGAATGGACATATCAATCACATGTTGCAACTGCTTTAATTAATGATGGCTCACAAAAAGCATGGTATATTGCTTCTGCTAATGATCCATATCCAACAGTTCAATATGCTATGACATTAGATTCTACACTTAAGGCTGAAACAGCTGAAGAATTAGCTGAATTAATGGGTGTTGATCCTCAAACATTTGCAGATCAAGTAGCTCGCTACAATGAAATGTGTGCAAATGGGGTAGATACAGAATTCAATAAACCTGCTGAATACATGATTCCGGTAGAAGGAACATTATATGCTATTGAATTATCTCCAGCCTTTACTGTAACATTCGGTGGTCTAGTTACTGATTTAAATTCTCAAGTATTAGATGCTGAAAATAATCCAATTCCTGGTTTATATGCAGCTGGTGAAGTAGCATTTACAGGTTTATTTGGTGATGAATATCCTAGCTGTGGTTTAGCAATTGGTTCTGCAGTACGTTTTGGACGCATTGCTGGAACAAATGCTGCACAAGAACAATAGTTTTAAAATAGTCAAATTTCATGTAAAATAGAGCTATCATTAGATAGCTCTATTTTTTGGAGGTAAACATGGGAATTAGAGAAGAACAAAAACAACAGACTTACCAAAAGATCCTAGAAGCCATTCAGGATTTGGTTAATGAAAAAGATTATGAAGCTATTACCATTCGTGAAATTGCTCAACGTGCAGGTATTTCTGTTGGTGCATATTATAAACATTTTAAATCAAAAGATGATATTATATTTAATCAAATTCATAAAAGCTATTTTAATACTCAAGAAACAATTGTTCCACAATTAAATAAAAAGACAGGAATTGAAAATTTAGAAATTTACTTAGATAGACAATATGAAATTTTAGGAGAAATTGAAATCCCATGGTTGCGAGAAGTCTTTCGAATTTATCTCTATCATAAAGTAGATGAAATTTTAGATCAAAATAGTGTTAACTATAAAGTTATTCTTAATATCCTTGAACAAGGACAAAACGATGGTAGTATTCGTAATGATGTTTATAAAGAAGAATTAGCTTGGAGTACATTAAAATGCATAATTGCTAATTTCTATAGTTTTTGCATGCAAAATGGTAATTTTGATTTAAATAAAGTCATGAAAAAGGAAGTTTTTGATTTAGTCAAAGCAAAATAAAAAAAACTATTAAATTATCTTTATTTATTAATTTTTAAGCACCTAAGTGGAAAAAATATTTATTTTCTTATAAAATATTAACAAATTTATAAAGAGGTAATTATGAATCATATCTTAATTTTATTTATTCCATTTTTAGGTACTTCTTTAGGAAGTGCCTTGGTTTTTCTGTTAAAAGATAAATTAGATGGTCGCGTGCAAAAAGCTATGCTTGGTTTTGCTGCTGGAGTGATGGTAGCTGCAAGTTGTTGGTCATTGATAATACCGGCATTAGAGATGAGCGATAATTTGGGTAAGCTTGCTTTTGTTCCTTCAGCTATTGGTCTAGGATTTGGATTTCTATTTCTATTATTACTAGATACTTTAATACCTCATTTGCATTTAAATAGTGATAAACCAGAAGGGGTTGTAAATAAAAAAATATCTAAAACTATGATGTTATTAATGGCAGTAACTATGCATAACATTCCTGAAGGTATGGCTATTGGGGTTATATTTGCTAGTTTTATTAATGGTAATGAATTGGTTAGTTTAGCTTCTGTTTTAGCTTTATGTATTGGTATAGCGATTCAAAATATCCCTGAGGGTGCTATAATATCATTACCACTTAAAAATGCTGGTAATAATAAATTTAAATCTTTTTTCTATGGTTGTTTAAGTGGTATAGTTGAACCAATTTTTGCATTTTTAACAATACTTATGATAAATTTTGTAGAACCTTTATTACCTTATTTTTTATCATTTGCAGCAGGGGCTATGTTATATGTAGTCGTAGAAGAGTTGATACCTGAAGCAAGTGCAGATGAACATTCAAATATTGGGACTATTGGATTTGCGATAGGTTTTATCATTATGATGATTTTAGATGTCGCTTTAGGTTAAATTAATTGACAATAGAAATATTTTGTTGTATAAAATAGTTAATGTGATGAAAAGGACACGGTTAATAAGTGATCACATATAGAGAGCTAATCGGATGGTGCAAGATTAGATGTTAACTTATTAATTACTACCTTGGAGCAGCTTCTTAATAGAATGCCGTAAAGATATGCGTTAAATATCAAAAGAGTCATCGTATTTTTACGATGGAAGTAAGGTGGTACCGCGTTAATTACGTCCTTTGTTAAGGGCGTTTTTTTATGGAAAGGATAGGATTTATTATTAATATTAAAGAAAATGAACAACTTCATGTTTTAAATCATAGCTGTGCTCACTTATTAGCACAAGCTGTAAAACACTTATATCCAAATGCTAAATTTTGGGTAGGACCAGTAATTAATGAAGGCTTTTATTATGACATTGATTTAGATGGTGAAGAAATAAAAGAAGAAGATTTGCCTAAGATTGAAAAAGAAATGAAGAAGATTGCTAAAGACGGCAAACGTATTGTTAGACATGAAATTTCTAAGGAAGAAGCTTTAGAAATGTTTAAGGATGATCCATATAAAATTGATTTAATTAATAATATGGATGAAGCTGATACGGTAATTTCTTGTTATACACAAGGCGATTTTACTGACTTGTGTAGAGGGCCTCATGTTGAGTCAGTAAAATTACTTAAAAACTTTAAATTATTAAAAGTTAGTGGTGCTTATTGGAAGGGCGATGCTAACAATAAGATGCTTCAAAGAATTTATGGTGTATGTTTTAATACACCTGAAGAACTAGAAGAACATTTACATCTTTTAGAAGAAGCTAAAAAACGTGATCATAAAAAATTAGGTAGAGAACTAGAATTATTTATGATGAGTGAGTATGGACCAGGATTCCCATTCTTTTTACCTAATGGAATGATTATTAGAAATGAATTAGAGAATTTCTGGTATCAAGAACATACAAAAGAAGGATATCAATTTATTAAAACACCTATAATGATGAGTAAAGAATTATGGGAACTAAGTGGACACTGGGCTAATTATAGTGAAAATATGTATACTAGTGAAATTGATGATCGTACTTTCTGTATTAAACCTATGAATTGCCCAGGTGGCATGTTAGTATATAAAAATGGTTTACATTCATATAAAGATTTACCTTTAAGAATAGGTGAATTAGGACAAGTTCATCGTCATGAAGCTAGTGGTGCCCTAAATGGTTTATTTAGAGTAAGAACATTTACTCAAGATGATGCCCATATCTTTATGCGTGAAGACCAAATTGAAGAAGAAGTAATTCGTTTGATTAAATTTATTGATAGAATTTATGCTATATTTGGTTTGAAATATACTATTGAATTGTCTACTCGTCCAGAAAAGAAGTTCATCGGGGATATTGCGATTTGGGATAAGAGTGAAAAAGCCTTGGAACATGCATGTCATGCAGCTGGAAAAGATTGTAAAATTAATCCAGGGGATGGTGCATTCTATGGACCAAAACTTGATTTCCATTTAATTGATTCTTTAGGACGTGAATGGCAATGTGGAACTATTCAATTAGATATGAATCTTCCAGAAAGATTTGATTTAACTTATATCGATAGTGATGGTACTAAGAAAAGACCAATCATGTTACATCGTGTTATTTATGGATCAATTGAACGTTTTATCGGTATATTGATTGAACATTTTGCAGGAGCATTCCCATTGTGGTTAGCTCCTAAACAAGTTATTATTATTCCAGTACATCATGAAAATCATTTAGCTTATGCTAATAAAGTAAAAGAAGCTTTAGAAGCATATAATGTTAGAGTAAGCGTTGATGATCGTAATGAAAAATTAGGATATCGTATTAGAGAAGCACAAATCCATAAGATACCGGTTGAAGTTGTTGTAGGTGATACTGATCAAAATGAACAAATAGTTACAGTTCGTCGCTTTGGTAAAAAGGATGAAATCAAAATGTCTTTAAATGATTTTGTAGAAAGTATTGTGGAAGAAATTAAGCAAAAGAGGTTAGCTGAATGATGAAAAAAATATTGATATTATTATTAAGTTTACTTATTTTAAGTGGTTGTTCACAAAATACAAATGAAACAATAGAAGAAACCATAACTCCTAGTGCTACTACTGAAAGCTATGAACCATTAAATGTTTTAGCCCCTAAAGGAGCAACTGCCTTACCTTTAGCAAATATCATTAGTGAAGGCACTCATAATGTAGTTACTGTTGATGGCAGTGAAGTATTACAAGCTTCATTAGTTAATCCTTCACCTGAATATGATATTATAATTGCACCAACCAATTTAGGTGTTAATTTAGCCGCTAATGATAAGACATCTTATAAATTACTAGATGTTTTAACTTGGGGTAATTTATATTTAGTTGGTAGTGAAAATGGTATGGAAACTGCCCAAGATATTGCTTTATTTGGTGAAAATGCTGTTGTTGGTTTAGTTTTTGAAGATTTGTTTAGTGATTTAGCTATGAATAAAACTTATTATCCAAGTGTTGCTGAAGCTCAAGCAGCTTTATTAAGCGATAATGCTGATATTGCTTTGTTAGCTGAACCTGCAGCAACAGCTACAATTGCTAAAGCTAAAGAAAATGGTGTAGAATTACAAATTTTGAGTGATCTACAACAATTATGGGAAGAAAAATATGGTGGTAAATATCCTCAAGCAGGTATCTTTGTTCTAGAGGAAAGCTACAATGAAAATAAAGATAGAATTGATACATTTATAAATGAAATTAAATCATTTGTAGATAAAGCTAACCAGGATAGTAGTATTGTTGTTGATGTTGTAGATAGTGTTGGTGCTGATGTCTTAGGTGTACCAAATGGAAATATCGCTAGTACAACTTGGAATCGTTTAAATCTAAATGTTGTTAATGCAAATGATGCAAAAGATGAATTAACTAATTTCTTAAATTTATTTGGAATTAGTGATATTGAAAAAGCTTTAATTAAATAACTTTTTGACCTAGTTTTAAAAAAACTAGGTTTTTTTAAGCTTTTATAGAAATGTAAGCGGTTATATAGTATAATTTACATATGAAAAAGCATGTAAAAAAAGAATACATTATAACAATAATGTTAATTATAGGATTTTGGTATATATTAGCTAATATTGTGCATAATGATGTATTAATTCCTTATCCATTTATTACTTTAAAACAAGTTATATTAATTTTGTTTGATTTATCATTTTATAAATCTTTATTCGCAACTTTATTACATGTTTTATATGCTTGTTTATTTAGCTTATTAATTGCTTTAATTTTAGGAATTGCTGGCTATGAATTTAAAAGCCTTCGTTATTTTTTTGAACCATTGAATATGATAATTAAAACGATACCTAATATCAGTTATATAATCATTATTCTTATATGGTTTGGTTCTACAAAAAGTGTTAGTATTATTTGTTTTTTGATATTATTTCCAATGATTTATTCCAATATATTATATGCTTTAGATAATATTAGTAAGCAATATAAAGATGTGGAACTAATATATCATGAAAACTTTTTTGATAGTTTAAGATATCATTTGCTTCCATACTTATTGCCACTAGTTTTAAATAATCTAAAGACTTCATTTTCTTTGGGTTTTAAAGTTGGAGTTATGGCAGAAATCTTAGGGCAAGCTCCTAAGGGCATAGGACGATTGTTACAAATAGCTAAATTAAATTTAAATATGACAGATATATTTGCTTATACGATAATTATTATTATCATTTGCTTATTAATTGACATAATATTTAATAATTTAATTCATTTTTATGAGAAGAGGAGGTAAGTAAAAATGGAAAAATTAAATATCGAGTCGCGGCGTAAGATTGATGAAATTGTCTTGAGGCATAAAGACAAAATGGGTCCTGTTAAGCTTATGTTGCATGTTGTTCAAGGTGAGCTAGGCTATATTCCTTTTGAAGCGATGGAAAAAATAGCTGAAGCTTGTAATGTTAGTGTGGCAGAAGTTTATGGGGTAGTTACTTTTTATACGCAATTTACGACAGAACCTAAAGGAAAGTGTGTTATTAATGTATGCATGGGTACCGCATGCTATGTTAAAGGAGCGCAAGAGTTGATCAATCACATCATGGACCTTACCCATGCACCAATTAATGGTACAAGTGATGATGGCTTGTTCTCGTTGGATGCTACAAGATGTCTTGGAGCTTGTGGTTTAGCTCCGGTTGTTATTATTGATGACAAGGTATATGGAAATGCGAATGAATCTAATGTAGTGGAGGATATCATAACTAAGATTATTCAGGCTGAAAGAAGGCATTAATAGTGCTTGCTAAAGATATCATTAATTATTTAGATGCTAAACCTATTATTATAGGTACACCACAATTATTAGATAAAGAATATAATAATTGTTTTGCTTCCGATTTAATGAGTGATGCTTTAGCTATGATATCTAATGAAGATAATTCAACAGTATTATTAACTGGTTGTTGTAATGCACAATCTTTAAGGACTGCAGAAATGTTAGATCTTGATCTAATTATTTATGTAAGAGGCAAAATGTTGGACAGTGATACTTTAGAAATGGCTAAAGACTTAAGATGCAATGTATATACGACGCATTATACATTATTTGATGCTTGCGGAATCTTATATTCTCAAGGTTTAAAAGGTATAAATGCTAAGTAAGGATTTTGAAGTGGTCAATCAAGATTATCAAAATATGGGTAAAGTTAGTAGTCAGATTAAAAAGATGCTTCTAGAAATTGGTTTTGATCCTAAAATTTTAAGGAGAATTGCTGTAGCTAGTTATGAAGCAGAAATTAATATGGTTATTCATGCCTATGGAGGTAATATTCATATGGATGTTGATGATGATGGCTTAATTACCTTGATATTTCATGATTTAGGACCAGGAATTCCTGATTTAACCAAAGCTATGACGCCTGGATGGTCTACAGCAAATGAAAAGGCTAGGAATCTAGGTTTTGGAGCTGGCATGGGCTTAGTTAATATTAAAAGGGTATCTGATACCTTTGATATTAAAACTAGTCCTGAAGGAACTATTTTGACCATTTCATTTAAAGGGTAATAATATGAGCGTTATTACTTATACCTTAAGTAAGTGTTCTAAATGTATGCGTTGTGTCCAAGCTTGTCCGACTAAAGCAATTCGCATGCAAAATAATCGTATTGTAATAGATAAAAAAAATTGCATAAATTGTTTTAAATGTATTAATGCCTGTCATCATAAAGGTATGACTGCTCAAGGTAGTACTTTAGATGATATTAATAGTTATAAATATACTGTTTGTCTTGTCCCTAGTGCCTTATCTTGTCATTTAGAGTCAAAACAAAAGGTAAATGAATTATTTAATGCTTTAAAAAAATTAGGCTTTGATGAAATAATTGATTTAAGTCCTGTTGAAGCAGCGGTATTTGAAAAGGCAAAAAATTTTCCTAGTAATCAAATGCATATTAGTTCATTTTGTCCTTTGGTAAACAATTTAATTAAAATCAAATTTCCGGTACTTGAAGATAAAGTTTTGCCAATAAATTATCCTAGTGAAATTATGGCAAAAATTATAAGAGATAAACACAAAAATGAACAAATTGGAATATTTAATTTATGTGAATGTGCTGCTAAATTAGCATTGGCAAAATATCCTTATCAAAATCTTAAATATGAAGTTGATCACGCTTTAAGTATTGTAGATATTTTTCCAAAGATTAAATCTTTGATGGTGGATAATAAGGAAGATATTAAATTAAGTCAAAAAGGTTTAATGGTTACATCACCATTTACTATTGAAAAAAATCCTAATATTTTAGTTACTGATGGCTTTGATAGTATATTAAATATATTAGAATTAGCCGAATTTGGATTATTGGAAGAATATAATTTAATTAGATTATATCCTTGTTATGGAGGCTGTATCGGAGGTCATTTGATGTGGGGTAATGCCTATACAGCAATAAAAAATATTGATAAAATTGCTTCTACTAATGAAATAATGTCAATTGATGAACATTATTTTATAAAAGATAATGATGAAGATATAGATGTAGATCAAAGATCAATCAAAGAAAAGATTAAATATTTTAATGCTGTAAATTTACAATTAGAAAAATTACCAGGTTATGATTGTACGGCTTGTGGTTTACCAACATGTCGTATTATGGCAGAAGAAATTGTTAATGGTCATAAAACTTTGAATGATTGTCAAATACTAAAAACAAAGGAAAAAGAAAATGAAAATTAAAGATTTAAAGAATATATCACAATTCAATTTTGTTAATATTGCTAATGAAGATATGGAAATTAGTGGCGTATTCATTGGTGATTTACTTAGTTGGGTTATGGCAAATGGAAAAGAAAATCAAATATGGATTACAGTTCAATCGCATTTAAATGTAGTTGCTGTAAGCTTGTTGAAAGAATTTAGTTGCATCATATTATGCGATAATGCAACATGTGATGAAGAATTTATAAATAAGTGTAAAGAGGAACAAGTTAATTTAATTTTAACATCATATAGTGCATATGACTGCGCTAAAGAATTAGTACGTTTAAAGATATGATTTATTATGATTTTCATATTCATTCATGTTTATCACCATGTGCCGATGATGATATGACGCCAAATAATATTGTCAATATGGCAATGATAAAAGGATTAGATATGATAGCTATTTGTGATCATAACTCTTCCTTACAATTACCAGCATTTAGTAAATTAGATACTACTATTAAGATAATATATGGAATTGAAGTAGAAACAATGGAAGAAGTCCATATTTTAGGATTATTTAAAAAGTTAGAAGATAATATGGCTTTTGATAGATGGTTGGATACTTATAAGCTTAAAACTAAAAATGATATTCATTATTTTGGTAATCAATTAATTATGGATGAACAAGATAATGTTATAAATAATCATCCTTATTTATTAATTACTAGTACCCAAATTAGTTTAAATGAGTGTATTAGTCAAATACATAAATATCATGGTATTGTCGTTTTAGCCCATGTATTAGATCGAAAAAATAGTATTATAAATCAATTGGGATTCATCCCTAAAAATATCGAAGCGGATGCTATTGAAGTAAAAAGTGAAGAACAAATTCAATTAATTAAAAAAATGTATCCTTTTTTACAAAATAAAGTTTTTATGATTAATTCAGATGCCCATCATTTGGTTGATATAAGTGAAAAAACAAATGCTTTAGATGAAGATATTTTTCATAAGCTATGGGAGTAAATATGGAAGATTTAGCTATGTATATTATTGAAATACTGATGAATAGTATTCATGCATGTAGTAATAATATCATTTGTAATATAGAAATAGATACTAGTGAAGATCTTTTAACAATAATAGTAGAAGATGATGGAAAGGGTATGGAACAAGAGTTTCTTAATAATATTACCAATCCTTTTGTAACTACTAGAAAGACTAGAAAAATTGGTTTAGGTGTATCTTTTTTACAAAGTCTATGTGATCAATGTAATGGTAAATTGATTATAAAAAGTAGACCTAATATTGGTACTATAACCATTGCAACTTTACCATATTCACATTGGGATATTCCTCCTTTAGGTAATATTGGTGAAATGATGATGTTATGTATACAAGCTAATCCTGATATAGACTTTGTACTATATTATAAAAAAGATAAAATTAATTTTCTATTTGAAACTAAAGAAATTAAAAAAATACTTGATGAAGTTAAAATTTATGAACCAGATATATTATTATGGATCAAAGATTATATTAATCAAGGAATAAAAGGAGAGAATCAATGAAAAGTTTAGAAGATTTAAAAAAGATGCGTGAAAAAGCATTAAAAAAAGTTGAAATGCGCGATGTAAACAAAAAATATAGGGTAGTAGTAGGTATGGCTACCTGTGGGATTGCAGCAGGTGCTAGACCAGTATTAAATACTCTTATCGAAGAAATAAGTAGAAATGAATATCCTTGCATAGTTACCCAAACAGGATGTATAGGCTTATGTGCATATGAACCAATTGTTGAAGTATTTAATCAAGAAGATCATACTAAAACTACTTATGTTCATGTTACTCCAGAAAAAGCTATTTCCATTTTACAAAATCATATTTTAAAAGATCGCATATTGACGGAATTGACAATTGATAATTATCAAAAGTAGGAGATTAACTTATGGAAAGAATAAATGTTTTAATTTGCGCCGGTACAGGGTGTACTAGTAGTAACTCGGGTTTACTTGTACAAAAATTTAATGAGCTACTCCCTCAATATGGCTTAGAGGAAGAAGTTAAGGTTATTAAAACGGGATGTTTTGGATTATGTCAAAAAGGTCCTATCGTCGCAATATATCCAGATAAAGTTTTTTATAATCATGTAAAAGTAGAAGATGTAGAAGTTATTATTTCGGAACATCTATATAAAGGTAGAGTAGTTAAACGCTTAGAATTAAGTGAAATTGATGAAGAAACTAAAGAAAAAATATTAGATATTGATAAAATTAAATTCTATGCAAAACAAAAAAGAATTGCTTTAAGAAATTGTGGAGTTATAAATCCAGAAGATATTTTAGAATATATTGCTAAAGATGGATATATGGCATTAGGAAAAGCTATTACAGAAATGACCCCACAGGAAGTAATCGATGAAATAAAAGCTTCTGGTTTAAGAGGTAGAGGAGGTGGAGGCTTCCCTACAGGAGTTAAATGGCAATTTGCGGCTAATCAACCAAAAGGTCAAAAGTATGTTATTTGTAATGCTGATGAAGGAGATCCTGGAGCATTTATGGATCGTTCAATATTAGAAGGTGATCCGCATAGTGTTATTGAGGCAATGGCAATTGCAGGTTATGCTATTGGAGCAAATCATGGTTATATATATATTCGTGCTGAATATCCAATTGCTGTACAACGTTTAAAAATTGCTATTAAGCAAGCTGAAGAATATGGTTTATTAGGCAAGAATATTTTAGGTACAGATTTTGATTTTACTCTTGAAATTCGTTTAGGAGCTGGTGCCTTTGTATGTGGAGAAGAAACAGCTTTGATTATGTCTATTGAAGGTAAAAGAGGAATGCCTGTTCCTAAACCACCTTTCCCTGCAGTAAGTGGAGTTTGGGGTAAACCTACAATCATTAATAATGTTGAAACATTTGCAAATGTAGCACAAATAATTTTAAATGGTGCTAGTTGGTTTGCTAGTATTGGTACAGAAAAATCTAAAGGTACTAAAGTATTTGCTTTAGGAGGAAAGATTACTAATACGGGATTAGTTGAAATTCCTATGGGTACAACACTAAGAGAAATTATTTATGAAATAGGTGGTGGTTGTCCAAATAATAAGAACTTTAAAGCAGTTCAAACTGGGGGACCTAGTGGTGGATGCTTAACGGAAGATCAATTAGATACTCCAATAGATTTTGATAACTTAGTTGAACTAGGAAGCATGATGGGTTCTGGTGGTATGATTGTCTTAGATGAAGATAATTGTATGGTTGACGTAGCACGGTTTTATCTAGATTTTATCGTTGAAGAAAGTTGCGGAAAATGTACACCATGTCGTGTTGGTACTAAACGCTTATTAGAAATGTTAATTAAAATTACTAAAGGTGAGGGTGGTTTAGAAATCTTAGATGAGATGGAAAAACTTTGTTATGAGATTAAGCAAACTGCATTATGTGGCTTAGGTCAAACAGCACCAAATCCAATCCTTTCTACTTTAAAGCAATTTAGAGCAGAATATGAAGCTCATGTTGTAGACAAACGTTGTCCAGCTGGAGTTTGTAAAGCTCTATTAACTTATCAAGTTAAAAGTGATTTGTGCCGTAAATGTTCATTATGTGCTAAGAATTGTCCAGTTGGGGCAATCAGTGGTGTGCCAGGTAAAGAACCATATCATATCGATACTAGTAAATGTATAAAATGTGGTGCTTGTTATAGTGCTTGTCGTTTCCATGCGATTGAAAGGAGATAAACATGAGCGTAAATATTAAAATTAATAATATAAATGTTCGTTGTGATGAAAATGATACAATCTTAACTGCTGCAAAAAAAGCTGGCATTAATATTCCAACTTTATGTTATCTAAAAGATGTAAATAAAAGTGGAAATTGTCGCGTTTGTTTAGTAGAAGTTAAAAATGCTAAAAATTTAGCAGCAGCTTGTGTTTATCCTGTTTCTGAAGGCTTAGAAGTATATACTCATAGTAATAGGGCTATTCAAGCAAGAAAAAATAGTGTTGAATTGATTTTATCTAATCATTCTAAAAATTGTTTGAGTTGCGTTAGAAATCAAAATTGTGAATTACAACGCTTAACGGAAGAATTAGGTATTAGAGAAGATAAATTTAATGGTGAACATACACCAGTTAGCTTTGATGATTTTAGCTATGGTATCGTAAGAGATTCTAGTAAATGTATTTTATGTGGTAGATGCGTTGAAACTTGTAAAAAAGTTCAAGGATTAGGTATTTTAGGTTTTCAAAATCGAGGATTTAATACTAAAGTTGCTCCAGTTATGGACAAAAGTTTTGCAGATGTAAATTGCATGCAATGTGGTCAATGTGTTATTAATTGTCCAGTAGGTGCCTTAAGTGAAAAGGAAGATATACATCGTGTTGTTCAAGCTTTAAATGATAAGACTAAACATGTTATAGTACAAACTGCACCAGCTGTTAGAGCATCGCTAGGCGAAGAATTCAATATGCCAATTGGTACTAGAGTAACAGGTAAAATGGTAGCAGGATTAAGACGAGTTGGTTTTAATAGAGTATATGATACCAATTTTGGAGCCGATTTAACCATTATGGAAGAAGGTACGGAATTTATCGAAAGATTACAAAATAATGGTGTATTACCTATGATAACTTCATGTAGTCCAGGATGGATTAGATATGCAGAATATGAATATCCTGAAATTTTAGATAATTTAAGTAGTTGTAAATCTCCTCATATGATGTTAGGAGCAATGTTAAAATCATATTATGCAAAAGTTAAAGGTATAGATCCTAAAGATATTTTTGTTGTTTCTATTATGCCATGTACTGCAAAAAAATCTGAAATTAAGCGTAATGAATGCTTAACTAATGAATATCCAGATGTAGATGCAGTACTAACTACTAGAGAATGTGGACGTCTATTAAAGATGTATGGCATTGATTTAAAAGATTTACCAGATGAAGAATTTGATGATGATATGTTTGGAGAATATTCTGGAGCAGCTGTAATCTTTGGCGCAACTGGTGGAGTTATGGAAGCTGCCTTAAGAACAGTTAAAGAGATATTAGAACATAAAGAATTAGCTAAAATTGACTTTGAAGAAGTAAGAGGTTTACAAGGAGTAAAACATGCTACAATTAAAATCAATGATATTGATGTTAAAGTAGCAATTGCTTCAGGAATGACTAATGCTAAACCTTTATTAGAAGATGTAAAGAATCATTGCAGTCCATATCATTTTATTGAAATTATGGGTTGTCCTGGTGGTTGTATCAACGGTGGTGGTCAATCTATTGTTTCTAGTAGAATTAAAAATAATGATGTCGATTATAAAGCATTAAGAACAAAAGTTCTATATGATGAAGATAAGCTTTGCGAAGTAAGAAAATCTCATGAGAATACGCAGATCCAGGCTTTATATGAAAACTATCTTGAGAAACCAGGCTCACATCTAGCTCATAAATTGTTACATACTACATATTCACAAAAGATAAAATTTAAAATCCAATGATAGATAATAATGACAAAACCAAATATTGGTTAGCTAACTCCTTAATTGAGTTAATGAATACTTATCATATTAATAAAATTACTGTAAAAGATATTGTAGATAATTGTGGTATGACTAGACAAACCTTTTATCGATATTTTAAAGATAAATTTGATTTAGTAAATTGGTATTTTGAGAAAATAGCTGATAAATCATTTAAAAAAATGGGTAATGGTTTGACACTTGAAGAAGGTTTAATTAAAAAGTTTCAATATATTCGTAAGGAACAAAACTTTTTTAGGCAAGCTTTTTTGATAGCAGATTGTAATTCATTAATAAATTATGATTTTAATTGTATTTATAATTTTTATTTAAATGTAATATTAAGTAAATTAAAAGTAGATAGTATCAATGAAGACTTAGATTTTGCTTTACGTTTATATTGTTATGGTTGTATTTATATGACTATAGAGTGGCTTAAAAATGATTTATATCCTAGTGAAAAAGTGGTTGCAAGAAATCTTATTAAAGCTATGCCTACCCAATTAGCAAATCTAATTTTATATTAATTAAAGAGTGAACTAAATGTTCACTCTTTATGTTACAGATTAGATAAAATGTAAAATTTAATTACATATATAGTCATTTGTGTATTGTGTTAAAACAATAACATGCTAAAATAATAACAAATAGAAGGAGAGATTAAAATGGCTAATAGATTTGTATTAAATGAAGTAAGCTACCATGGCAAAGATGCCATCAAAGAAATTGTTACTGAGGCTAAAGCAAGAGGATTTAAAAAAGCTTTAGTTTGTTCAGACCCAGATCTAATTAAATTTAATGTTACTAAAAAAGTAACTGATTTATTAGATGAAGCTGGATTAGCATATGAATTATATTCTGATATTAAACCTAATCCAACAATTGAAAATGTACAAGCAGGGGTAAAAGCATTGCATGATGCAAATGCTGATTATATCATCGCTATTGGTGGTGGTAGTTCAATGGATACTGCTAAAGCAGTTGGTATCATTGATAAAAACCCTGAATTTGCTGATGTTCGTAGTTTGGAAGGAGTTGCTCCAACTAAGAATAAATGTACACCAATTTTTGCAGTTCCAACTACTGCAGGTACAGCTGCTGAAGTTACAATTAACTATGTAATTACTGATGCTCAAAAGAATAGAAAAATGGTTTGTGTTGATACTCATGATATACCTTGTGTTGCTTTCGTAGACCCTGATATGATGAGCACAATGCCTAAAGGTTTAACTGCTGCAACTGGTATGGATGCTTTAACTCATGCAATTGAAGGTTATATCACAGCTGGTGCTTGGGAAATGAGCGATATGTTCCATTTGAAAGCTATTGAAATTATTTCTAAGAGTTTACGTGGTGCAGTAGAAAATACACCTGAAGGACGTGAAGGTATGGCTTTAGGTCAATATATTGCTGGTATGGGATTCTCAAATGTAGGCTTAGGTATTGTTCACTCAATGGCTCATCCTTTAGGAGCTTTATATGATACACCTCATGGAATTGCTAATGCAATTATCTTACCAACGGTTATGGAATATAATGCATGTGTAACTGGTGATAAATATAAATACATTGCTGAAGCAATGGGTGTTGATACTACTGGAATGGATCAAGAAACTTATCGTAAAGCTGCTATCGATGCAGTTAAACAATTATCTAGTGATGTAGGTATTCCTACAACATTGAAAGGCATTGTTAAAGAAGAAGATCTTGATTTCTTAAGTGAAAGTGCATATGCTGATGCTTGTAGACCTGGTAATCCTCGTGAAACTAGTGTAGCTGAAATCAAAGAATTATATAAATCTTTATTAAAATAGTTATTAAAAAAGCTTAGATAAATGTTTAAATACATATCTAAGCTTTTTTATTTTTATAGTTCTTGATCAAATATTTGATCTAATTTTTTAAATAAATCATCTAGAGTTAATTCAAGTTTTTCTTCGCTATTTCTTGATTTAAATTCTACAATATTTTCTATACTCTTTTTACCAACGGTAATTCGATAAGGAATTCCGATTAAATCCATATCCTTAAATTTAACACCAGGTCTTTCATCTCTATCATCTAATAGAACATCAATACCTTTTGAAGTGAAGTAGTCATAAATTTTATTAGCTAAGTTATTTTGGGCTTCATCTTTAGTAGATATCACCACAATAGATAATTTATAAGGTGCAATACTCAATGGCCAAATTAAACCATTTTCATCATTATATTGCTCAGCAATAGCTGCCATGCAACGTCCTAAGCCGATTCCATAACTTCCCATCCATACAGGATTTAATTTATTATTAGCATCCAAGTATTCTAAATTTAAAGCCTTAGAATATTTAGTTCCTAACTTAAAAGTATTACCTACTTCAATACCATGTTTAAAATGAATCTTACCGCCACAAATAGGGCAAATATCATTTTCTTGAATTTGACGGATATCCGCAATATATTGTGCTTCAAAGTCTGAAGTATTAACATTAATATAATGATAATTAGTTTTATTTGCACCAACAATGAAATTAGACATATAACTAACTTCTTCATCCATGATGATAGGGCATTTAATATTGATTGGTCCAGCAAAACCTACCTGAGCATTAGTAACTTCTTCAACAATATTTGAAGGTGCTAATTCAATATCATTAGCTTGTAATAATTTTCTAACTTTTGTTTCATTTACTTCACGATTACCTCTAACCATGATTGCATAAGGCTTATTATCAACAAGATATATTAAAGTTTTTACAAATCGTTCTTTTTCAAGATTTAAGAAATTAGCAACCTCTTCAATAGTTTTAGCATTTGGTGTTTCCATCATTTCCATTTGCTTAGGTTCTTCTTTATCCATCTTAGTATTTATGCATTTGGATACTTCAAGATTGGAAGCATAATCACATGAATCACATAAGACTAAAACATCTTCTCCTATGGCGCTAACTGCTTGAAATTCTTCACTTAATAGACCACCCATAACACCTGTATCAGCTTTTACGATACGATAATCTAATTTTAAACGATTAAAAATATTAACATAAGCATCGAATTGTTTTTTATAGGCGATATCCAAACCTTCTTCATTTGTATCAAAGGTATAAGCATCTTTCATCATGAATTCTCTTACACGAATTAAGCCATAGCGTGGACGTGGCTCATCGCGAAATTTAGTTTGAATTTGATATAATGAGAAAGGCATATCTTTATAAGAACGAATTTTCATAGCTGCTGCTAAAGCAAATAATTCTTCATGGGTTGGACCTAAAACAAATGGTTTATTAAAACGGTCTTTTAAACTAAACATTGAATTACCAAAGTTAGCTCTTCTTCCACTTTGAACATATACATCTTCACTAATCAATGCTGGCATCTGCAATTGTTGAGCACCAGTTTTATCCATTTCCTCTTTGATAATTTTTTCGATATTCTCGATTACTTTATATCCAAGAGGCAATAACATATATACCCCAGCAGATGATTTTTTTATCATTCCTGCTCTAACTAATAGATTGGAACTAATGGAATCTTCATCTTTTACATTTTCTCTTAAAGTATAAAAAAAACTATTTTTTAGTTTCATATGTAATTCCTCCGGTAAATATAGTATCACGAAAAAACTTTACTTTAAAGTAATTTTGCAATATAATCTAATAAATTAAATTGGAGGTAGATATACATGGCTTATTATTTTGAACATGCTAGTCACACATTTAGTGAATATCTTTTAGTTCCTGGATATAGTGATGCAAGTTGTGTTCCTTCTAAAGTTTCTTTAAAAACGCCATTGGTTAAATTTAAAAAAGGGGAAGAACCAGCTATTTCTTTAAATATTCCAATGGTAAGTGCAATTATGCAATCGGTTAGTGGTGAAAAAATGGGAGTAGCTCTTGCTAAAGAAGGTGGGGTTGCTTTTATTTATGGTTCACAATCAATTGAATCTCAAGCAAAAATGGTTAACCGTGTTAAAGCTTATAAAGCTGGTTTTGTAGTGAGTGATTCAAACTTAACTCCGGAAAATACTTTACAAGATGTATTGGATTTACTTGCTAAAACAGGTCATTCTACAATGCCTGTAACCGTTGATGGTAAAGCTAATTCAAAATTCTTAGGATTAGTAACAAGTCGTGATTATCGTGTTTCACGTATGGACCCAAGTACAAAAGTAAAAGAGTTCATGACACCATTTGATAAAATTATATATGCAAAAGATACTGATTCATTAAGTGTATGTAATGATTTAATTTGGGATCATAAATTAAATACATTACCAGTTGTAGATAAAGATCAAAATCTTTGCTATTTAGTATTTAGAAAAGATTATGATTCTCATAAAGATAATCCAAATGAATTATTAGATAGTAATAAGCGATATATTGTTGGTGCAGGTATCAATACTAGAGACTATGCTCAACGTGTTCCTGCTTTAGTAGAAGCTGGTGCTGATGTATTATGTATTGATTCTTCTGAAGGATTTACTCAATTCCAAAAAGATACTATTGCTTGGATTAGAGAACATTATGGGGATAGTGTTAAAGTTGGTGCAGGTAATGTTGTAGATAGAGATGGATTTAGATTCTTAGCAGAAGCTGGTGCTGATTTTATTAAAATTGGTATTGGTGGCGGATCTATTTGTATTACGCGTGAAACAAAAGGAATTGGTAGAGGACAAGCTACTGCAGTAATTGATGTTGCAAAAGCTCGTGATGAATATTTTGAAGAAACAGGTATCTATATTCCAATTTGTTCAGATGGTGGTATTGTTTATGACTATCATATTACATTAGCCTTAGCAATGGGTGCTGATTTTGTAATGTTAGGTCGTTATTTTTCACGATTTGAAGAATCTCCAACAAATAAATTAATGATTAATGGTACAATCGTAAAAGAATATTGGGGCGAAGGAAGTAATCGTGCACGTAACTGGCAAAGATATGATTTAGGTGGAGCTGCAAAACTTAGCTTTGAAGAAGGTGTAGATTCATATGTACCTTATGCTGGTTATTTAAAAGAAAATGTACAAACAACTATTGCCAAAATTAAATCTGCAATGTGCAATTGTGGAAGTTTATCAATAAAAGAATTACAACAAAAAGCTCGTTTAACTTTAGTAAGTGCAACTTCTATTGTTGAAGGTGGAGCACACGATGTTATCGTAAAAGAAAAGACCAAAGAAGGTCAATAAGAAATTTTATTCTTTCTTAAGTAGGAGAAGGTTTCATCTTCTCCTTTTTCTTTAATCATTAATAAAATAGTTTTTAATAAATTTGCAGTATCAGGATGCATATATAAACGGTCTGTACCATTTATGAAATATTCATAAGCACTAGCTTGAGTATAATTATCTTTTTGATATATTTTACATGCAGCAATGCGATCACAACACATTTCTAAAACATAATTATATGGAATTTTATAACAAAAAATGCCATCAGCATTTTTGTCTGTCCAATATTCCCAATGGTGCTTATTGCGACCTTTATGATGAAGCCATCCTAAAGAATAACCTTTATCGGCTTTTTCAGCATCTATTGGGGAACGATAGCCTTGATAATATTTTACTCCCGCACTAAATTCTACCCAAGAATATTTACTTAAATCATGTAATATGCCTTGTTTATATAATTTAAGTTTAAAACATAACTTTGTAACTAATAATTTATGTTTTGTTATTGTCATAAAATGACGATAAAATTTCTCATATATTTTCATATAATTATGCTAGCGCTTATTTGGGCTTTTTACAATGAAAACTTTATATTTATATGTAATTATGTTAAAATATTAAACAGAAAAGGAGCTTATATGAACCGTCATAACGAAAGAGAAAAAGCAATGATATGTGTCTACCAAAACTTATTAACAAATAAGGATGTTAAAGAAAGTTTGGAAGACATTTTTTTAGTAAAAGAAAATGAAATAAGTGATTTCGCCAAATCTTTAGTATACAATTCTATTGAAAATAAAGAACGTTATGCTAGTTATATTGATGAAGTATTAAAAGGATGGACATTTGATCGTTTAGGTTATTTAGAACAAGCTATATTACTAATTGGTTGTACTGAATTTGACTTAAAATTAAATCAAATGGCAGTAATTATAGATGAAGCAGTTATTTTAGCTAAAAAGTATTGTGATGACGATGCATATAAATTAATTAATGGTGTATTAGAAAAATTATGATAAAAAGTATTAAGGTACATGTTTTAGCAAATTATTTAAAAGGCAAACTAGAAAATGATCAATATTTACAAAATATTATTGTTCAAGGTGAAATAAGTAATTTTACAAACCATAAAAGTGGACATTGGTATTTTAGTATTAAAGATGAACAGGCTCGTTTAAGCTGTGTAATGTTTTCTACTTATACAAATAAGACTAATTTTGTACCTAAAGATGGTGATAAAGTTTTAATTAGATGCAATGTGTCATTATTTGGTGCAAGTGGCCAATTACAACTTTATGTTAATGCTATTAAACTTGATGGAATAGGCGATTTATATATAAAATTTGAACGTCTTAAAAAGAAATTAGCTGATGAAGGATTATTTTCTGAAGAACATAAAAAAACCTTAAAAAAATATCCTAAAAATATTTGTGTAATAACTGGTAATAAAACTGCAGCTTTAAAAGATGTTTTAACTACTATTAAAAAAAGATGGCCTATATGCAATGTATATTTATCCTATGTCTTAGTGCAAGGAGATGGTGCTTCTAAACAAATAAATGAGGCTTTGAAGAATTGTGATAAATTAAATTTTGATGTGATTCTACTGGTTAGAGGTGGAGGATCAATTGAAGATTTATGGGCCTTTAATGATGAACAATTAGCCTATACTATATATAATATGCAAACGCCAATTATCACAGGAGTTGGCCATGAAACAGATTTTACGATTGTTGATTATGTAGCAGATGTAAGAGGAGCAACCCCAACAGCAGCTGCAACCTTAGCTACTCCTGATATACATGAAGTAAAAGCCAATATTTTATCATATAAAAATAGAATTAAATCGATTATTATTAAATATTATCATAATCAAAGTTTATTATTAGATTATCAAAGACAAAAATTATCTAAAGTAAACAATTTAATTCAAAAAGAACGTCAACAATTAATGGTATTGAAACAAGATTTATTATTAAAGGTTAATGAATTATTAAGTCTAAATAATACTTTGATTATTACCAATAAACAAAAAATTATGCATGCTATTTCCTTGTATGTATTTAGTCATAATCAAAATATTACTAAATATCAAGAATTAATTATTAATGATATTAACTTTAATTTGACACAAATTAAGCTAAAATTAGGACATAATATTCAATTATTAGATGCATATTCTCCTTTAAAGATTATGCAAAGAGGATATAATTTAGCTTATAAAGATGATGTATTAATAAAAGATATATCTCAATTAAATAAAGGAGATAACTTATTATTAAAAACATTTTCAGGTAATATATATAGCAAAGTAGAAAAGGTGGAAAAAAATGGAAACAAAACCAACGTTTGAAGAAGCTATGAAAAGATTAGATCAAATTGTTAATCAATTAGAAAAAAATGAATTATCTTTAGATGAAACTTTAAAAGTTTTTGAAGAAGGACTTAATTTAGCTGCTGATTGTGAATCACAATTAAAAGAATTTGAACTTAAGGTTCATGAATTAACTAATAAGGAGGAAAATAATAATGAAGTTTGATGATCTATTGATAGAAAACTTATCTAATCTTCCAACATCTACAGTTAAAGAAGCAATGATTTATGCCTTAAATGGTAAAGGAAAAAGAGTAAGACCAAAATTACTTTATGGTGTAGTAAAAGGATATGGTTTAGATCCTAATATTGCGAATAAATTGGCTTCTGCTATAGAAATGGTACATACATATTCTCTTATCCATGATGATCTTCCAGCCATGGATGATGATGATTTAAGAAGAGGTCGAGCAACTTGTCATATTGCTTATGATGAAGCAACAGCTATCTTAGCTGGAGATGCTTTATTGACACAAGCTTTTTATTTGACAGCTTCTGCTACTGATAGTTATAAAATTAATGGTTATTGTACTAGAGCTCTATCACAATATAGCGGAGCAGCTGGTATGATTTTTGGCCAAGAGTTAGATTTAAAGGCTGAAAATATGGATTTAGATTTAAATCTTATTAAAAAGATTCATTTTAATAAAACAGGTTGTTTATTAGCTTGTTCTTTGATAATGGGATGTTATGCAGCTGAAAAATATGATGATGCAAAAATTTGGCATGAAATTGGTTTATTATTAGGCTTAGCTTTTCAAATTCAAGATGATATTTTAGATGTCACTAGCGATGCTGAAACACTAGGTAAAAGTAATAGTGATAATGAAAATAATAAACAAAATATTTGTCGTCTAATGAGTGTTGAAGAAGCTACACAAATGATGAATAGATTATATGACAATGTTAAGAAAAAAATAGATAATATCGAAGGATTCAATAGTGAGGATTTAGATGTTATTATTGATAAATTAAAGATTAGAAGTAAGTAGGAGGCGCAATTATGAACGTAAAAGATATTAAAGATCCTACGTTCCTAAAAAATTTAAACTATAAACAATTAAATGAGTTATCGCTAGATATTCGCAATTTTTTAATTGATTCAATTAGTAAAACAGGTGGACATTTAGCTAGTAATTTAGGGGTTGTAGAATTAACTATTGCTTTGCATCGCGTTTTTGATTCCCCTAAAGATAAAATCTTCTTTGATGTAGGTCATCAAAGTTATGTTCATAAAATTCTAACTGGACGTGCTAATCAATTTGATAAATTACGTCAATATCATGGTTTAAGTGGTTTTCAAAAAAGAGATGAAAGTATCCATGATGTATGGGAAGCAGGACATAGTTCTACGGCATTAAGTGCAGCTTTAGGAATGTGTATTGCTCGCGATTTAGATAATAAAGATTATTGCGTTGTTCCTGTTGTAGGGGATGGCGCTTTAAGCAGTGGTATGAGTTTAGAAGCATTAAATGAAATTGGTGAGTAAAAACGCCGATGTGTGATTATATTTAATGACAATAATATGTCCATCAGTAAAAATGTTGGTGCTTTATCTCATAGTTTTACTCGTTTAAGAAGCGATAAAAACTATAATTTAATTAAAACAAATATGAAAAGATCTTTATCTAAAAATAATATGGGAAAAGCCATATTATCTAGTTTAAGTAATATTAAAGATCATTTTAAAGAATCTGTTATCGACTTTGGCATATTCAAAGAATTTGGCTTAGAATATTTAGGACCTATTAATGGTCATAATTTTAAAGAATTAATTCCAGCCCTAGAAACAGCTAAATATCATGATGGACCAATTGTTGTTCATGTTATAACCAAAAAAGGAAAAGGATATTTACCTTGTGAAGATGATATTAATGGTATATGGCATGGCATAGGACCTTTTAATCCGGCAACAGGAAAATTATTAAATGATACACCTAAAAATTGTAAATCTTGGTCAGCGATAATGGCTGATGATTTATTAAAACTAGCGGATAATAACGAAGATATCTTATGTCTAACTCCGGCAATGATTGCAGGAAGTAAACTAGAAAAATTTTTTGCTAAATATCCTTTTAGAAGTTTTGATTGTGGCATTGCTGAAGAACATGCTGCCACTTTTGCAGCTAGCTTAGCTTTAAGTGGCAAAAGACCTTTTTTAGCTATTTATTCTAGCTTTTTACAACGTTGTTATGATCAAATTAATCATGATATATGTCGTATGGACTTACCAGTAGTTATAGGAATAGATAGAGCTGGTTTAGTTGGAAATGATGGAGATACCCATCATGGAGTATTTGATATAGGTATACTGCGCCCATTACCAAATATCATTATTGCTCAACCCAAAGATGCTCAAGAAGCTGGTAATTTATTATTTACTGCATTTAATACTAATCATCCATTTGCTATACGCTATCCTAAAGGAACTATTAATTATAGTGAAAGCAAAATGGAAAATGTGGAAATAGGCACATGGACTAAACATGGTGATATAAATAACTATAAACTTATCGTTATGACTTATGGGGAAGATGTTGATAAGATTGTATCAAAAGTAGAAATTAATAATTTACCAGTAATGGTAATCAATTGTCGTTTCTTTAAACCATTAGATAATAATATGCTTGAATCGCTAGCTAAAGATAATAAAAAAGTTATCATATATGAAACTGATATGTTAGCAGGGGGATTAAGTAGTGCTATATTAGAATATCTAAATGATCATAACTTAAATATGGATATTGAAAGAATTGGTATTAAAGATAATTATGTTACATTTGGAGCAAATAGTTTATTACGTAAAGAACAACATATAGATATAAATTATTTATTTGATAAAATTAATGATTTATTGATGAGGTGAATTTATGCTTAGAAATCTATATATCAAAAATTTTATATTGATAGACGAGCTTTCTGTTGATTTTAATGAAGGTTTTACCGTATTAACAGGAGAAACTGGAGCAGGAAAATCCATTATTATTGATGCGATTAGTTTGCTTTCAAGAAAGAAAGCAAGCAGTTCCTTAATTAAAAAAGGCAAAGATCGAGCTATCATTCAAGGTATATTTGATATTGATTATAAAATTGGTAAAATTTTAGAAGAGGCTGGACTTGACTATGATGAAACCATCATGATTACAAGAGAAATTAAAAGTGATGGAAAAAGTATTTATCGTTTAAATAATAGAGTTGTTAATGGGTTATTAATTAATGAATGTTTACAAGATTCTATTGATATTCATTCTCAACATGATAATCAATATCTTTTAAATAAAAATAAACATATTGAATTATTAGATAAATATATTGATGATAAATTAATTAACGAAGTTAAAAAAAGCTATCAAGAATATTATCAATTAAATAAATCATTACAAGAAAATCTTGAAGAAAAATATAATGAACAAGATATAGATTATTATCAATTTATGATTGATGAAATTAATTCAGCTCATTTAGATCCTCAAGAAGAATATGAATTAAAAAAACAAGAAGAAGGATATAAAGCCATAAAAAATAATTTAAATAAATATATAACTATTAAAAATATTTATGATGAAAATGTATATCCAAATCTATATGAAATACAAAAACTATTTAAAAGTTTTCATTTAGAACATTTGGAGCAAACATTAAATAATTCAATTTATAATATTGAAGATGTTATGGAAGAATTAGATAAATATATTAATGCTTATAATATTGATGAAGCTACCATTAATGAAGTTGAAGAACGTTTATTTTTAATTAATAAACTTAAACATAAATATAATCGTAATGTAGAAGATATATTGATTTATAAAAAACAATTAGAAGAAAAAATTGAAATAATTAATAATCGTCAAGAATATTTAGCTAAATTTCAAAAAGAAGTAGATGAAGCTTATCAAAAATTCTTAAATAATGCTAAAAAATTACATGAATTAAGAGAGAATAAAGCTAAAGAATTAGAAACTAAAGTAATTAGTAATCTTAAAGATTTAATGTTAAATAATGCATCATTTAAGATTGTTATTGAAGAATGTACTCCATCTTCTAAAGGTATAGACAATGTAGAATTCTATATATCTTTAAATGCAGGAGAAGATTTAAAACCATTACATAAAACAGCAAGCGGTGGTGAACTTTCTAGATTGATGCTAGGTTTAAAAGTAATATTTGCTAATCTAACTAATGTTGAAACAATCATCTTTGATGAAATAGATACAGGTGTTAGTGGAAAAGTAGCTGGTGCTATAGCCGAAAAAATGAAATATCTAAGTAAATCAATTCAAGTATTTTCTATTACACATTTGCCAATTGTAGCAAGCTATGCCAATCATCAATATAAAGTAATAAAATCTACTAAAGATAATTCTACTTATACAGATGTAATAGAATTAAATAATGAACAAAGAATTGAAGAATTATGTCTAATGGCAAATGGTAAAATAGATGAAGCTGGTTTAGTAGCGGCAAAAGCCTTATTAGAAAGCAATCAATAATGGGAAGAGTAATATTTCATATTGACTTAAATGCCTTTTTTGCTAATGCAGAAATATTATTAGATCCTAGTTTAGCTAATAAACCGATTGCAGTTGCAGGTTCTACTAGACGAAGTGTAGTAAGCACTTGTTCCTATGAAGCAAGAGCTTATGGAATTCATAGCGCTATGAGTATTCAAGAAGCAAAAAAAAGATGTAAAGATTTAATTATTGTTCAATCACATCATGGATATTATGAAGAGTTATCTCATAAATTTATATCTTATATTAAAAAATTTACTGATAATGTTGAACAGGTATCAATTGATGAATGTTATGCCGATATGAGTGAAACAATAAAAAGATATAAATATCCTTTAGATTTAGCTTGGCAAATCCAAAAAGAATTATTACGTCTATATGGATTAAAATGCTCGATAGGGGTTGCACCAAATAAATTTTTAGCAAAAATGGCTTCTGATATGAAAAAACCTATGGGCATAACAGTATTAAGAATTTCTGAAGTCCCAAGTAAATTGTGGCCTTTAGATATCAAAGAAATGCGAGGAATAGGTCAAAAAACTTTACCTTATGTTAAAGCCTTAGGAATAAATACCATAGGGGATTTAGCAAATTATCAAGATATCAATCAATTAAAAATGATTTTTGGTAAAAATACGGAATTATTAATAGCGAAAGCCCATGGAAAAGATAATGAAGAAATTATTAATAATGCAGTAGCAAAATCAATGGGACATTCGGTTACCTTATTGGAAGATATAAGTGATTATCAAGAAATTAAAGGTATTTTTAATTCATTATCACGAAGCTTAGCAAATAAGTTACATGAGGCAAGGATGGCTGGAAATATCATATCAATTACGGTTAAATATTATGATTTTAAATCTATTGTACGTTCAAAAAAGATAGATCGCTATATTTATAAACAAAGTGATATATTTGAACATGCGATAGAGTTGTTTGATGCTGTATATAATGATATTCCTATTCGACTATTGGGTATTAGTGTACAAGATATTAAAAATGTAGATAATCTAAATATCCAACTCAATATTTTTGATGAAAATGATTACCAAAATGATATAAAAGTGGTTGTAAAGCAATTGAATGATCAATTAAAATTAGGTGGCAAACTTGTTTTAGCAAAAGATATTAAAAAGGAATATAAAAATGAAACTAAATGATGCATTAGAAGCATATCTTATTCAAATTTCCATCAATGAACCCAAAGCTATAAATACTATTGAGGCATATAGTCGAGATATTAAAGATTATCTTGCTTATTTAAATGATAATGAAATAGAAGATATTGAAAAAGTAAATTATGATATCATAAATAACTATATTACTATGATAAAGGACCATTATGCATCATCTACGCTTGCAAGAAAAGCTAATGCGATTAGAACCTTTCATCAATTTTTATCATTTAAATATGATATTCATGATCCTTCAAATAATATTGAAGTTCATAAAAGTGAAAAACAATTACCTATTTTTTGTACCTTACAAGAAATTGAACAAATAATGAATTATTTTGATGATAGTCCTAAAGGAATTTTAAATCATGCTTTATTAGAAATTATATATGGTTGTGGCTTAAGAGTTAGTGAAGTTTGTGATCTTACATTATCACAAGTAGATTTAGAAACAAAAATATTAAGAGTTTTAGGTAAAGGTCAAAAGGAAAGAATTGTACCAATTCCTGAAGTTACTGCAGCTATATTAAAAAAATATTTAGTTGTTGTTAGACCTATTTATTCTAAAAATAAAGTTAATTATTTTTTTATTAATCCAAAAGGAAATCATATTAGAACTGAATATATTGAAAGTATGTTAAAATATGTCTTGTCACAAGTGAATATTGATAAAAAAATAACTCCACATAAATTACGTCATACATATGCAACTCATCTTTTAGAAAATGGATGTGATTTAAGGAGCATTC
>CASEWY010000118.1 GCA_949291625.1 uncultured Bacillota bacterium | reverse complement strand
GTATTGAAAACTACCCCTGCTGCTACATTATTAAAGAAAGCTGCAGGCATTGCTAAGGCAAGTGGTTCACCTAAAGCTGTTAAGGCTGGTAAGATTAGCGTTGATCAATTAAGAGAAATCGCTGAATATAAGATGCCAGATCTTAATGCGAACTCTGTTGAAGGAGCAATGAGAATTATTGCGGGCACTGCTCGTAATATGGGTATCGTTGTAGAAGGAATGGAGGAATAGTTGATGGCTGGTAAGAAATATATTGAAGCTAGTAAATTAGTTGAAAAAAGAACATATAACTATAAAGAAGCTGTTGCTTTGGCAAAGAAAATTAATTTTGCTAAATTTGATGCTTCAGTTGAAGCTTGTTTTAATCTAAATGTTGATCCACGTCATGCTGATCAAGCAATTCGTGGTGCAATGGTATTACCTAATGGTACTGGTAAAAGCCAAAAAGTATTGGTAATTACTCAAGGTGCTAAAGAACAAGAAGCTAAGGATGCTGGTGCAGATATCGTTGGTGGTAAAGAAATATTAGAAGATATCAAAAAAGGTTGGTTTGATTTTGATATTATCGTTGCTACTCCTGATATGATGGCTGAATTAGGTAAATTAGGTAAGATTTTAGGTCCTAAAGGTTTAATGCCAAACCCTAAGACAGGTACAGTAACAATGAATGTTGCGAATGCTGTTAATGAAATTAAAAAAGGTAAAGTTGAATATCGTGTAGATAAAGAAGGAAATATCAACGTATTGATTGGTAAATGTTCATTTACTGAAGATCAATTAGCTGAAAACTTCAAAGCTTTATATGATGTAATTGCTAAAGCTAGACCAGCTGCAGTTAAGGGCGTTTATATGAAGAACGTTACTATTTCAACTACAATGGGTCCTGGAATTAAAGTTACAGTTGAATAATAAAAAGAGCTATGGATTTGATGAGATCCATAGCTTTTATTTTTTTAGAAATTCTTTAATACAACTAAAAGTTTCATTTGTTATATCATGTTCTATTTTGCAAGCATCTTTGGCAGCATTTTCTTGACTTACCCCTATTTTCATTAGAAAAGCGGTAAGCACTTCGTGTTTTTCTAAAATGTCTTTAGCAACCTCTAAACCTTTATCAGTAAGATGAATATAATTATTAGCGTCTATATCTACATATTCACTTTCTTTTAATTTTTTTAGAGCTATAGATACTGTTGGCTTAGAAAAGTCCATTTTTTTAACTATATCAATGGCACGAACGTGTGTTAATTCTTTGCTTAACATTAAGATTGTTTCTAAATACATTTCCATTGATTCATGTAATACCATTATCATCACCCATTTATAGTGTAACATATTTAAATGAAATAGTGGTGTTATTTGATTGACAATAGGAGGAAAGATGGTTAAAATATAAATAGTTAGATAAAACTAACTTGGGAGGAATGAGTATGTCTACAGCTATAGTTACAGGAGTAGTAATATTAATTCTATTTGCTTCAATTAGAAAATTAGTTAAAGATAAGAAACATGGTAAGGGCTGTTGCTCAAGTGGTTGTGGCAATTGTTCTAAATGTCATTAGAATCACCTTTGATTGAGGTGATTTTTTCTTGCTTGTTAATTTCATATGGTTTAACATTATACAAGAGGTAAAATTATATGAAATTACATATTGAAAATTATGCTTCTTGTTTAGATATATTAGAAACACAAAAAGCAATTAAATTAGTTAAAGATACATTTGAAAAAGAATTGAGTGAACACTTGAATTTAACCAGAGTTTCTGCTCCTTTGTTTGTTACTAAAAGTAGTGGTTTAAATGATAATTTAAATGGCGTAGAAAGACCGGTTAGTTTTGATATTAAGGGCATTCCTAATGAAGAAGTTGAAGTTGTACAATCACTTGCAAAATGGAAACGTATGGCTTTAAAAAAATATGGTCTAAAGCGTTTTAAAGGTTTATATACCGATATGAATGCGATTAGAAGAGATGAAGAATTAGATAATTTACATTCATGTTATGTTGACCAATGGGATTGGGAAAAGGTTATATATAAGGAAGATCGCAATATTGAATTTTTAAAGGGTACAGTAGAAAGAATAATGAAAGCTATAATTGCGACAGAAAAGGTTGTATATGAAAAATATCCTAATATAAAACCTAGTATTAAAGCAGAACCATTTTTTATAACTACTCAGGAATTAGAATATATGTATCCTGATTTAACTCCAAAAGAAAGAGAAAATAAAATAACTAAAGAGCATAAAACAGTCTTTTTGATGCAGATAGGTAAACCACTTTCCAATGGTAAACCACATGATGGTAGAAGTCCGGATTATGATGATTGGGAATTAAATGGAGATTTATTATTGTGGTATGATTTATTTGATAGTGCAATTGAAATTAGTAGTATGGGTATAAGAGTTGATAGTTTTTCACTAGAAAGACAATTAATTTTATCTGGTTGTGAAGAAAGAAAAGAATTACCATTTCATAAAGCTTTATTAAATAATGAACTTCCACTTACTATGGGTGGAGGAATTGGTCAGTCTCGTTTATGTTTGATAATGTTGAAAAAAGCTCATGTTGGTGAAGTGCAAGCTTCATTGTGGCCTGAAGAAATAATTAAGGAATGTGCTAAGCAAAATATTCATTTATTATAAGGATCTTATGGTCCTTTTTTTAATAATTTTAAATGTAAGCGAATACAAAGAAAAAATATAAAAAAAGTTAGAAAAACATTTGACAAAGGGAGATAAAGTTGGTAATATAATACAGCACCTTGCGAGGGAGCAAGGTAGCTAAGATCTTTGAAAACTAAATAGAAATTAAACAACAAACGTCAATTAAAAAGGATAAAACTGACGAAAGTCAGCGAGATAAAGAGCGAATCAAATGGAGAGTTTGATCCTGGCTCAGGATGAACGCTGGCGGCGTGCCTAATACATGCAAGTCGAACGAGAGACCTTCGGGTTTCTAGTGGCGAACGGGTGAGTAATACGTAAGCAACCTGCCTACAAGGACTGGGATAACTATTGGAAACGATAGCTAAAACCGGATAGGTGATAAATGGGCATCCATAAATCATTAAAGGTTAAAAACACAAGTAGATGGGCTTACGGCGTATTAGCTAGTTGGTGAGGTAACGGCCCACCAAGGCGATGA
>CASEWY010000117.1 GCA_949291625.1 uncultured Bacillota bacterium | reverse complement strand
TTGATAAATTTGATCGTGTTTTAGTGGATGCTCCTTGTTCTGGGCTTGGGGTTTTAAAGCGTAAACCTGATATTAAGCTTAAGATTAAACCGGAAAATTTAGATGAAATTGTTAATTTGCAAAAGAAAATTTTAGATAATGCTGCTAAATATGTTAAAGTAAATGGTATTTTAGTATATAGTACTTGTACTTTAAATAAAAAAGAAAATGAAAGACAGATATCACAATTTATTAATTCCCATCTAAATTTTGAACTCTTAGATGAAAAAACGATTTTACCTTTTGAAAATGATGGTTTTTATCATGCAAAACTAGTTAGAAAGATATAATTATGATAAAATAATGAATGGTGAAAAAATGAAAACAATTTATGATTATACATATGAAGATTTAATAGATCTTTTTGCGTCGATGGGCTACAAAAAATATCGAGCTGATCAATTATTTAAGTGGCTATATC
Source organism: uncultured Bacillota bacterium (assembly GCA_949291625.1). GTDB lineage: Bacteria > Bacillota_I > Bacilli_A > Erysipelotrichales > Erysipelotrichaceae > JALEVB01. The sequence goes on along the minus strand of CASEWY010000117.1, from coordinate 5,763 downwards.
GTAAAAGAGTTACAGATTTTTCTTTGATGAGTGATCTTTCTAAAGAAATGATTGCTAAACTTAAAGAAAATTTTTATATTATGAGTGTGGAACTTGTTACTAAACAAGTAGCGAAAGATAAAACTGCTAAATATCTTTTTAAATTGCATGATGGAGCATTAGTGGAGACCGTATTAATGCATTTTGATTTTGGACATAGTGTATGTGTTTCTAGTCAAGTTGGTTGTAATATGGGTTGTAAATTTTGTGCATCGGGATTATTGAAAAAACAACGAGATTTAACTGCAGGAGAAATTGTTGGACAATTAATGTATATTCAAAAAGAATTAGATGCCGATAATGAAAGAATTAATAATGTAGTAATTATGGGATGTGGAGAACCTTTTGATAATTATCATGAAGTCATGAATTTTTGTAAGATTGTTAATCATGATTTAGGTTTAGCAATAGGAGCTAGACATTTAACTATTTCTACCTGCGGTTTAGTAGATAAAATTAAAGAATTTGCTAATGAGAAAGTTCAATATAATCTTGCCATTTCCTTACATGCGCCAAATGATGAATTGCGTGATAAATTAATGCCAATCAATCATGCATATAAGATAAATGAATTAATGGAAGCATTACGTTATTATAGTACGCTTAATAATCGTAAGATTACCTTTGAGTATATTTTATTAAAGGATGTTAATGATAGTGATGAGTGTGCTATTCAATTAGCTAAATTAATAAAAGGAATGAATGCTTATGTTAATTTGATTCCGTATAATCAAGTTGATGAACATGGTTTTAAAGGCTGTGATGATAAAACTATTTTACATTTTTATGATATTATTATGAAAAATGGAGTTAAAGCAACGATTCGTCAAAAACATGGAGATGATATCGATGCAGCTTGTGGTCAATTAAGAGCGAAAAAAGAGGCTGAAAAATGAAATATTTTGGTGTAAGCGATAAAGGATTAGTACGAAATATCAATCAAGATAGCTACAGTATAATTACCAGCGAAAATGGTGATGTTTTTGCTGTGGTTTGCGATGGTATTGGCGGAGCTAAAGGCGGAGATATTGCTTCACGAATGGTTATTGATTATTTTTCTAAGCATTTTAGCGAACATACAGGATTTATGGATCTCGATGATGCAATTAGCTGGTTACGTTTGAATATAACAAAAATAAATATGCAAATATATAGTCTAGCTAATGCTAATGAAAACTATAAAGGCATGGGTACTACTTTATCAGGTATTTTATTTAGTACTGTTGGTAAATTGGTAGTTAATGTTGGAGATAGTAGAGTTTATAGTTTTAATTATGAAGATGAATTTAAACAACTAACTGAAGACCATTCTTTAGTTAATGATATGTTAAAACATAATGAGATTACTTTAGAAGAGGCAATGAATCATCCTAAACGTAATGTATTGACTAATGCAATAGGGGTATGGTCTAGTGTTAAAATTGATATTATTGCTTATCAATTACCAACTAAATATTTTTTGATTTGTTCTGATGGTTTACATGGATATGTTAGTAAGGAAAGTATCAAAGAAGTTTTAATGGATATAAATACTACGACTTCTTTAAAACCTAGAGCGTTATTAAATCTTGCTTTAAAAGCTGGAGGTTATGATAATATTACGATAATTCTTATTGAAGTAGAGAAAGGTGATAACTGATGACAAGAAGAAATAATATGATAGCGAATCGTTATTTAGCGACCCATCATATAGGCCAAGGGGGTATGGCTGATGTTTTTCTTGCACATGATACGATATTAAATCGTGAAGTTGCAGTTAAAATTCTTAGGGGTGAACTAAGCAATGATCCTGTGGCACTATTGCGCTTTCAACAAGAAGCACAAGCTAGTACAGCTTTAAGTCATCCTAATATCGTTGACATTTATGATGTTGGAGAAGATCGTGGTCATCATTTTATCGTAATGGAATATGTAAGGGGAACTACTTTAAAGAATCTTATAAAACGTCGAGGGGCACTTACTAAAGAAGAAGCTCAAGATATTATGGAACAAATTACTTCAGCAATTGTTGAAGCACATAAAAGAGGTATTATACATCGTGATATTAAACCACAAAATATTTTGGTTAAAGCGGATGGTACTATTAAAGTAGTGGATTTTGGTATTGCTTTGGCACAAAATTCTTTGCAATTAACGCAAAAAGATTCAGTAATGGGTAGTGTTCATTATTTAGCTCCTGAATTAGCTAGAGGGGAACAAGCTAGTGCTCAAAGTGATATTTATGCTTTAGGTATTGTATTTTATGAACTATTAAGTGGTGATGTTCCTTTTAAAGGTGAACAAGCTGTGGAAATAGCTTTAAAGCATATGCGTGAACCTATTAAAGATATTAGAACGATTAATCCGGATATACCTCAAGCAATGAGTAATATTATTTTAAAGGCTTGTGCAAAAAATAAGAATAATCGTTATCGTAGTGCACAAGAAATGCTTGATGATATTAAAACATGTTTAAGTCCTAAAAGAGCTAATGAGCGTCCACCTTTATTTGATTATGAAGAACATAGTGGAAAGACAAGAACTTTACAAAAAGTAGATGCGAAAACTAAAAAAGAAGTAGCTAGTAAGCCAGTTAAAAAGAAGAAAAAGAAAATTGATTGGTTGGTTATTATCGTTATATTATTGTCGATGTTATCACTTGCGGGTATATATTTTGCTTTAAGTTTGACTGGTATTTTTAGACCAGTTGCATCTTTGGAAGTTGTTCCTAATCTTATTGGGGAAAATGTGACTTCAGCTAAGGAAATATGCCAAGAGAATAATCTACAATTAGATACTGCTAATATAGTATATGAATTAACTGATAATGTAGAAAGAGGCTTAATTTTTGAAGTGGATCCTAGCAGTGGCTCCGAAGTTGCAAAAGGAACAAAAATTCAAGTTAAAGTTTCTAGTGGCATTGGCGTATATTTGGACGATTTTGTAGGGATGAATATTAATGATGCCAAAAAGCAATTAGAAAATTATCCAAATATGCATGTTTATACAAGTGAAGAAGCTTCAGATACATATGCACCTGGTACGGTTATTCGTCAAGAATTAATGGATGCAGGAGCTAGATTTAATCCTAATACCAATACGGAAATTAGATTAGTTTATGCTAGTTATCCTAGCGTAATTATTCCTAGTGAAATTGAAGGAATGAATATTGATGAAGCACGTGTTCTTTTAGAAGGAATGGGTTTACAGGTAGTACTAAGTAATTTGGATACTAGTGAACTTACTCAAGAAGAAATTGATAATCTTACAACAGGTGTTGTGATAAGATCTAATCCGGAAATTAATCAATCTTATGTACAAACAGATAGTTCATATGTAACTTTATATTATTATTAATGAGGATGGCAATGATAGGAAAGATAATTAAAATTATTTCTAATCAATATACAGTAAAAGATGAAGATAATAACATTTATAATTGCATAGCGATGGGAAAGGTACGCTTACAGACAATACCTTTTGTAGGCGATAATGTTGAATTTGTTTATCGTGATGATAAATATACGATAGAAAGAATTTTAGAACGTACAAATTATTTGATTCGACCAGCTGTAGCAAATATTGATCAGCTGATTATTGTTATGAGTGCTAAAGATCCAGATTTTAGTGAAACCTTAGTTGATCGCATTACCTTTCTAGCTACATTTGCTAAAATTAAATGTGTATTATGCATTACAAAGACGGATTTAGTTGATGATGTTTTACCAATCGTTGAAAAATATCAAAAAATAATGCAAGTAGTTACCTGTGATAAATTCTATGTTGAAGATAGTTTAAAAGAATTGATTGCGAATAAAATTAGTGTTTTAACAGGACAAAGTGGGGTAGGAAAATCTACATTATTAAATACGATAAATCCTGATTTTAAATTAAAGACCCAAGATATTAGTAAAGCTCTTAATCGTGGTAAACATACGACAAGACATTGTGAGTTGCATCCGGTGGCAAATGGGTGGGTTTGTGATACCCCTGGTTTTAGTTCCTTAGATTTTTCTAATATGGATGCCTATCAATTGGCTCAAAGTGTAATTGAGTTTATACCGTATTTAGGCATGTGTAAATTTAATGATTGTTTACATGTAAATGAGCCTGGTTGTAAGATAAAAGAGCTTGTAGCTAATGGTGAAATTGCTAAAAGTCGTTATGATAATTATTTGAGTGTATTAAAAATTATTCAAGAAAGGAAGGTAAAGTTCTAATGATAATTGCGCCATCAGTATTATCTTTAGATTATGCAGATACTAAAAATCAAATTAAATTATTGCGTGAAAGTAAAGCAAAATGGTTACATTTTGATGTAATGGATGGGCACTTTGTGCCAAATCTTACTTTTGGTCCAGATATTTTAAAAGCTTTTAAAAGAAGTTGTGATTTGTTGATGGATGTACATATAATGGTTTCAGATCCAATGTATTATAGTGAGGTATTTATTAAGGCTGGTGCTGATTTAATAACATTCCATTATGAAGCTATTGATGAAAAAGAAATTGATATACTTATAAATAAGATTCATGCTTTAAATGCAAAAGTAGGTATAGCGATTAAACCTAAGACATCTGTAGATGTTTTAAAACCTTATTTGTCTAAGATTGATTTAGCTTTAGTTATGAGTGTTGAACCAGGATTTGGTGGCCAAGCATTTGATGAAACAGCTTTAGATAAAATTTTAGAGTTAAGTAAATTAAAACAAGCACATAGCTATAACTATTTAATAGAAGTAGATGGTGGCATCAACCAGATAACAGGAAAAAGATGTAAGGAAAATGGTGCTGAAGTATTGGTTGCTGGTAGTTATGTTTTTAAAAATGATATTATTGAGGCGGTTGAATCTTTATGTTAAGACCAGCAATGTTGGTATGTCCATTAGTTAAATCAATTCCTAATATCAAATGTGATTATTTTGGAATTGATGCAGGAGCTTATGCTTTAGCATCTCATAAGATAATGATGGAAATATCGATAGGTGATTTTGATTCTTTGAGTGAAGATAAATATGCTTTAGTTGAAAAATATAGCATAAAGATGCATAAGTTAAATCCTGTTAAAGATAAAAGTGATCTTGAAGAAGGGGTAGAATTAGCCATTAAGATGGGCTATGATAAAATATATATTGTTGGTGCTACTGGAGGTAGATTGGATCATCAATATGTTAATTTTCAAATCTTAAAAAATACTAATAATGTTAAAATAATATTTATAGATGAAAAAAATCGTCTAGAAATGATGAATAAAGGTATTTATGAAATATCTAAAAGCGTATATAAATATATAAGTATATTTGCCATAGATGATAGTGTTGTTAGTTTAGAGGGTTTTAAATATCCTTTAAAATATCGTCCTTTGACGCCAAAGGATATTTATACTTTATCAAATGAAATTGTTGGGGAAGTAGGAAAACTTACAGTTCATCAAGGGCATATAATTGTAATTCAAGCTAATGATTGATCTTCGTAAAGAAGATCTTTTTAAATACAAAAAAAACTGCTTATAGCAGTTTGATTTAGCAAATTTAATTATTTTGCGATTTGTTGCGCTTTTAATGTTTTTAATGCGCGAGCTGAAATGCGTACGCGTTGAGGTTTACCATCAACGATAATTGTTGCTTTTTGTAAATTTACATTCCATTTACGGCGAGTTGCGCGTAATGAGTGTGAACGTCTATTACCAGATAATGCCCTTTTACCTGTAACGGCACAAACTTTTGACATACACAGAACCCTCCCT
>CASEWY010000116.1 GCA_949291625.1 uncultured Bacillota bacterium | reverse complement strand
TATGATGGAGAAATATATCGTGATGATGTTAATAAAATTAGTTTTGCTTTAAATAGTTATGATGATTATTTACAAGCTAAAGAAAAATTTAATGATTTAGAAGTACATACTTGGGGCGGTAAAGAACAAACAGCTTTATTTGGTGATATAGGAGTTTGTGGTATGACCAAAGAAAAAGCTTTGTTGAAAGTATTAGCATATCATCATTTAACAAGCAATGATGCGATAGCTATTGGTGATGCGACGATTGATATAGGTATGTTAAAAGAATGTGGCATTGGCATTGCGATGAATAGCGGTAGCGATGATGTTAAAAAGATTGCGGATTATATTTGTAAAGATGTAGATGATGATGGTTTATATGATGCTTTAGCACATTATGATTTAATATAGGGGTATGGATATGGAATTGCATGATAAAATTTATGATGAGTATGTAAATATTTTAAAGGATGAATTAGTGCCTGCTATGGGTTGTACTGAACCTATTGCGATTGCTTATATTGCTAGTTATGCGAAAAAAGTTTTAGATAAAATGCCTGATAAGGTGGAGATTGAAGTTAGTGGCAATGTTTTGAAGAATGTTAAAAGTGTTATAGTGCCTAATACTTCAAAGATGAAAGGTATTCAAGCTGCTTGTGCTGCGGGTATTGTTTGTGGGGATGCGGATAAAAAATTAGAAGTTATTTCTCAAGTTGAAGATACCCATGAGATTAAAGAATTTATGGAAAAGTGCCCAATTGTAGTTAAAGCGGCTAATAGTAATAAAATCTTTGATCTTATAATTACCTTATTTGCTGATGATGAACAAGTTAAAGTTAGAATAGTTGATTATCATACTAATATTGTTTATGTTGAGAAAAACAGAGAAGTCTTACTTGATAAAAAGATTGTAAATGATACTAAAAAAGCTAGCTATGATTGTTTGAATGTGGAGGATATCTTTGAATTTGTTAATATGGTTGAACTTGATGATGTTAAAGATATTCTTGATAGACAAATTAATTATAATATGGGGATTGCTAAAGAAGGTTTGAGCAATGATTATGGAGCTAATATTGGTAAAGTTTTACTTAAGTCTTATGGTGATAATTTAAATGTTAAAATTAAAGCTTATGCAGCAGCGGCAAGTGATGCTAGGATGAATGGCTGTGAGATGCCGGTTATTATTGTTTCTGGTAGTGGCAATCAAGGAATTACTACTAGTGTACCAGTTATTGTTTGGGCAAATGAAAAAGGTTATGATAAGGAAAAATTATATCGAGCTTTAACTTTAAGTAATTTAATTACTATTCATTTAAAAAGTGGTATTGGTAGATTAAGTGCTTTTTGTGGAGCAGTTAGTGCAGGAGCTGGAGCTGGGGCAGGAATTGCCTATTTAGAGACTCAAGATATTATGGCTATTTCACATACTATTGTTAATGCTTTGGGAATTATTTCAGGTACGATTTGTGATGGTGCCAAGGCTAGTTGTGCAGCTAAGATTCAAGCAGCTATTGATGCGGGAATTACAGGTTATTATATGTATATCAATGGTCAAGAATTTAAAGATGGTGAAGGTTTAATCGTAAAAGGTGTAGAAAATACGATTGAAAATATTGCTTTATTAGCACGTGAAGGTATGAAAGAAACGGATAAAGAAATCATCAAGATGATGGTAAAAAATTGTTAGGTAGATATATGAGTGAATTAAAGTATTTTGGCTTAGGTCATGTTGGTGATACCCAAGCAAAGACCGGTTGTAGTGTTGTTTATTTTCCGGATGGGGCAATGGTGGGATCTTGTATTTTAGGTGGAGGTCCAGCTTCTAAAGAAACACCACTTGCTAGTCCCATTACCGCTAATAATAAGATAAATGCTATTGTATTAAGTGGAGGAAGTTCCTTTGGTTTAGAAGCAAGTTCAGGGACAATGAAATGTCTTAAAGAACATGATATTGGCCTAGATACAGGTTTTGCGAAAATTCCATTAGTTATGCAATCAGCTATTTATGATTTAGGATATGGGGCAAATGATAGATATCCAGATATTAAAATGGGTTATGATGCATGTTTAAATGCTTTAAATAATTTAGATGAATCAAGTGGAAAT
>CASEWY010000115.1 GCA_949291625.1 uncultured Bacillota bacterium | reverse complement strand
TTTAATGAAATAAATATTACGTTGATATCACCATTAATGTCAGCTGGTGTAATTACTAACAAAAAAGAGTTAACTGCTAGTGAATTGTATCAAACAGCGCATCATCAATTAGTAGCTTCTGGTAAAATTACAAAGTATATTCATGAAAATTATCCTAATCTTAAAGTAGGTTGCATGGTGGCTTCTGCGCCAAGATATGCAATGACTTGTGATCCATTAGATATGCGTACTATGATGGAAAGTCAACATGAATTAGATTATTTTATTCATGTACATGTATATGGCAAATATCCTTATTATGCTTCAAAAATTTGGAAGGAAAATAATGTTGAGCTTAATTGGGAAAAAGATGATGAAATATATTTGAGTAATACTGTTGATTATATTTCTTTTAGCTATTACAATTCTAAAGTTGTTGCCTATGATGAAAGTAAATATACAATGAGTAATGGTAATTTGATGCGAGGATTAACTAATCCATATGTAAAGACTTCAGATTTTGGTTATCCTATTGATCCACAAGGATTACGCTTTTGTTTAAACTATTTATATGATCATTTCCATTTGCCATTATTTGTTGCGGAAAATGGTATTGGTAGTTATGATAAATTAGTTCAGAATAAAGATGGAGATTATACTGTTGATGATGATTATCGTATAGAATTTCATAGAGAACATATCAAAGCAATTTCTGAGGCAATTGATGATGGGGTAGATGTTTTTGGTTATACTACCTGGGGGCCTATCGATTGTGTATCTGCAGCTAGTGCCCAAATTGATAAACGTTATGGCTTTGTATATGTTGATCGTCAACCTGATGGTAGTGGTAGTTTAAATCGTTATAAGAAAAAAAGTTATGATTGGTATAAAAAAGTTATTTTGAGTAATGGTGCCAATTTATAATAAAAAGACAAATAAAACGTGTAAGTTAAACTGATATTATCCCTTATAGTAGACATAGGAATTATTCGTAAATTCTTAGCTACCTATAAGGGGATTTTTATATGTCAAGAAAAATCAAATATAGTAAAGAATTAAAAATTAAAGCATGTAAATTATATCTTTCTGATAAATATAGTACGATTGATATCGCTAGAGGATATTAGCGTGAAAATTTATATATGTGAAAATTATTTAATAAATTCCTGAATAATCAATTCACAAATTCTTCAACTTAGTGGATGTTCTATTATAGTTTTAATTGATCTTGTTGTAAGCTTAAGATTTCAACACTTAAAGTTTAAAATCTTTATAAATATTAAATGTTAAAATTATGCAAAATAAATTATTTTTAATGAAACTTAATTGAATTTAGTTTTTCCTTTTTGTTAGAATGATGATAAGAAGGGAATTTATCATTATGAATATGGATAGTGGACAAAAATTAGCATTAGGAATATCTATTGGTTTAATGATTGGAGTTATTATGGATAATTTAGCAATTGGTGTAGCTATAGGTATTTGTTTTGGAGCTATTTGGAGTGCAAATAAATAAAATTATCATATATAACCTTAACTTTCACTAAACAGCATTAACTTCTAAATAAAATATACATCTATATGGATAATTTGAAAAGAACGCTTGAAAAATCAGGTGTTTTTTTATATGTATATGAAACATTAGGGGTTAAATATAATCCTATAAAGAAAAGAATAGAATCTAATAGAGAACTTGTTGGTAAGATAAAAGATGGTAAATTCATACCTAATAAGAAATACTTTATCTGGCATGATGAAAAACTTCCCAATGATCGATCAGACTTCATAAAGACCGGTACTTATATCCTTCTTGATCATTTGGTTAGTAAGACATTTGAACTTAAAAAATTATTAGAGGATATCTTTAAAGATAAAGCTTTAGATATTTTAGATATTGCTGCCTACATGATTATCAAGGGAACTGACGTTATGCAACATATCGATGGCCATTTTTATGATCATCCATCATTTAGAGAAAAGCCATTTGATGATGATCATATATCAAGACTTCTTTCGTCTTTAAAATACAGAGATATCGATCTTTTTTGTTAGAGCTTGGGTCAATATATATAAAGGCAAAGATATCTATATTCTCTATGACAGTACTAACACCTCTTCTTCATCGAATGGTATCGATATCTTGGCGTATGGGCATAGTAAGATGATAAAGATTTACCAATTGTCAATATTTCTTTAGCTATTGATCAAAGAAGTGATCATCCTATATTTTACGAGTCATATCCAGGGAGTATTATCGATAATACTGAATGTCAGATGATGGTCGATAGAGCTAAGTATTATGGGCTTGAGAATATAGGTTTTGTCTTAGATAGGGGGTTATTTTTCTATCTCTAACAAACGTTATTTCATAAGAAATGACTTAGACTTCATTCTTATGTGTAAGTCTAATGCAAACTTTATCAGTGACATTTTAAATGAACATATGATAAAACTCACAAGTGACTTAAATAATTATGATCATGATCTAGAAATCTATATGATGACGATAAAGGTGAAACTTTTTGAAGAAAAATATAAATATGTTCATCTTTATTATAATGGTCAAAAATATGAAGATGAAAAAAGGATATTTTAAAATACTTTAAAAGATCAGAAGATAACTTAGATAAGATTATCACGAAATAATTAACTAATAAAGATGATCTTTCAAACTATGATCATTATTACGCTCTTTACTATGATAACTATGGAAATCTAATAAACTATAAAAGAAAAGATGATATGATTAAAAAAGAATGAAGTAAAACTGGAATTTTTGCAATAATTACATCAAAGGAAATTAGTGCTAAAGAAGCTTTAGATATTTATCATAAGAGAGATGCCATAGAAAAGATTTTTAGAATGGGTAAAAATGAGATGGATATGGATATTTTAAGAGTCCACTCAACGCCATCATTAGAATCAAAGATTTTTATTTTCTTTATTGCCTTAATATTAAGGAGTGCGCTATTCAATAAAGCTTATGATACATATAAGTTAAATCGTAAAGAATATACAACAACAGCTATCATCAAAGAATTAGAAAATATTGGTATAACATTTTATAGTGATGACAAATATCATTCAAGATATAAACTAACTGCTAAGCAAAAAAAGATCCTCTCTATATGGCATAGATGAGAAGACCTTTAAAGATTATCAAGATAAAATCATAGCTAAATTAAACAAAAATCAAACAAATAATTATATGGATGTATAAAATGTAAGAAGTTAACGTTACCAAAATCGAAAAAATATAAAAATTGGTAGGCTTTGTCAAGAAAAGTGTGTAAATAAATTATAAATTTGTTTAAAGATTTAATTTTTATATTCCGATTAATGGCTTTTATCTAAAATCATGATAATATAACTAAAATTTGAAATCAATCTTTATTTAATAATTTAGTTGTTTCGTATATCGCCACTATAAATAAAAACATGAACGCATTAAAACACAAGGGCGCGTTAGCGT
>CASEWY010000114.1 GCA_949291625.1 uncultured Bacillota bacterium | reverse complement strand
CAAATCATTGATAGCTACTACTTCATAGCCTTCTGCACTGAACATTTGTCTGAACGCTAAACGTCCAATTCTACCAAAACCATTAATTGCTACTTTTACATCTGCCATTTTAAAATTGCCTCCTTATATAGCAATTAAATTATAAAATCATATGCCATAATTGTCAATTGTGAAAATCTTATTTATTACCAAAAAAGACATGGATTTAACCATGCCTCAATTATTCAACTACACTAACTGATGTAATATGTGGATTAACTCCTTCATACCAATATAAGAAGCCTTCCATATCAATTGTTTGACCAATTTCTAAATTCTTAACAGCTTCATAAACTTCAGTTGTATTATCACACAAATATGATTCAATAACAAATGTATAAGTATTTCCATCATATGATGCATTGAAATACAAATCATCACCATCCGTACCAGAACCATCCCAGTTATACAAATAAGCAACATCAGCACCACTATCATCTTGGCCAGCAGCTTCAACAGTCATACCAGTAAATGTAACCTTTTGATTTTGATGATCAATTAATTCTTCACTAGCTAATAATTCCGTAACATCAATAGGTTCAGCTACATAAGTATCACCATCTTCAACAAATTCAAAGCTACCATCCATGATTTCAACTTCACCAGACCATTCAGCCTTATATCCAGTAACACGAATCTTAGTACCAACTTCTAATTTGTCATAATCTTCTTGGGAACAAGCCATATTATATACAAAATAAGCACCTTCTGGTGATTGTGTATAAACTGTAGCAGTATCTTCCCACCAAGATTGTTTAGCTTGAACATATGTCTCAATAGTAACTTCACTATCTAATTCAGCCGCCATATATTCATCATAACTCATAACTGTAACATCTGTACTTTCAGCAGTTGCAGGAGCACTTGCTTCTACACTTGCTTCTGTAGTTGCTGGTGCACTAGTTTCAGTTGTTGTGCTTTCTTGGCTACTACAAGCACTCAAACTTAAAATCATCATTGCTCCTAATGCCAAAACCAATAATTTCTTCATATTTTTTCTCCTTATTCTTTCGTTTTAATTATAATCAATAATTAGCTAAAATCAATGCTTAGATGCCTTTTTTTGATATAAATTATAAACGAAGCCACCAATTATTCCACACCATATCAATCCTAAACTAATAAGCAAAATTTTCATCGATGCAGGAAGTGGACCCAAATCCTTATGAGAATCACTCGCATTTATCTCATCTAAATGATATAAGCCACTTACTTCATCAAACAATTCATCAAAATAATTATCATCAACTTCTTGATTACGACGCACCGATTTAACCGTCTCTTCAATCAATGAGCCAGCGGTATCACGAAGTGAGGTAGAACCATTAAATACCGGTGTAATAAATGTATTTTCCACATTATCTAATAAAATTTTAGTCGCATCAATTTTAATATCATAATGAAGTTCATTATCAATACCACTATCTTGCAAATACTGCTGATAAACTTCATCTTGTTGCGCTATGGTAGTAACTGGAATATATCCTTCAGTTTGCGCATAAGCAATCTGGATATCATTAGTCAAAAGATATTGTAAAAATAACCATGAAGCTAATACTTCTTGTGGATCCTCTTTATTAAAAATACAAATTGAAGGCCCTTGAGAAATCATTTTTGGATTATCCACATCAACTTGAGGTATAGGCAAAACTACCGTCTCAAAATCAACCAAAGCATCTTCACTAATATCAAGAAGTGGTGCATCCGGCCCCATCCAAGTAGCCCCTGCTGTTGAATCAATCGCAAAGATACATTGACCAGCATTTAAAAAATTCGCAGGATAACCAGAAATCTTAAAAGTAGAAAAAGCTCTAGTTTGCGCATGCTCACTAATTGTCTTTAAAAAATCTCTAGTCGTATCATTAAATATCAATACTTCACCACTATCATTACTATAACCAGCATTTGCTTGGGCTAAGTATTGAATCATCATATTATCCGTAGACTTATAGATAAAAGGAATCATAACCTGTTGGCCATTAACTAAAAAATTACCATTTTCATCCTTAGCCATCGCCGCCTCACTTACTTTCCAAATAAAATCCCAAGTAAGTTTTTCAGGTAAAGTAAAACCTAACTTTTCTACATAGGTCTTATTGATATAACAAACCTCACTAGAACGCATAAAAGGCATCGCATAATAATGTCCATCTATTCTACCCTCTTCTAAATATTTAGGCACCATTTCTTCTTGGGTAGGTGAGCTAAAAGTTAGCTCATTTCCCCCTAAACCATATTGTTCATCAATAATTAAATCATCCAAAGGAACCACAATATTATCACCTGTCAAATATGTCGCAATATGATCAGGATAACTAATACAAATATTAGGCGTAGTATTAGTAGCTATATTAGTAATAACATCATTATAAATTTTGCCATAATCCGTATATAATCTTAAATTAATCTTAATATTAGGATATAAAGTCTGAAAATCCTCTATAGCCTTCTTATAAATATCCGTCTGGGTCTTATTAGTATCATTCTTAGCCCAAAAG
>CASEWY010000113.1 GCA_949291625.1 uncultured Bacillota bacterium | reverse complement strand
CTAATGTTATCGGCTTAGCTGAGGTCATGGATTATTTAGCGGTCATCAATGGTGATGAAAGAATGATGAAGATCCTAGAGGTCTTTGAGAAAAATGGCTTATATATCCAAGGGCATGCTCCATTTTTAAGTGGACGTAATTTATCTGCATACTTATGTGGGGGACCACGTACTTGCCATGAAACTATAGATACCCAAGAGGCTATCAATAAATATCGAGCAGGTATGCATATCGATATGCGTGATAGTAGCATTTGCCGTAATGTAAAAGATATTTTTGCAGGACTTAAAGATTTTAGATATTTTGACACCTTATCTATTTGTACTGATGATCGTGAATCAGATGATCTGATGAGTGTTGGCGGTATCAATGATGTCGTGCGCGCAGCGATAAAAAATGGTATGGATCCTCGCGATGCGATCAAAAGCGCAACAATAAATACGGCAAGAGAAATTCATTTGGAAAATTTAGGAGCGATCGCTCCAGGTTATGTAGCGGATATGATCACGCTTCCAAATCTGGAAGACATGAAACCATCAGCTGTATTTACCAATGGTGAGCTGGTTGCTAAAGATAATAAATTAGCTGTAGAAATTACTAGCAAAGAATTTGCTATCGAACAAGAAAACTCTGTTAATTTTAAAGAATTGACCTTAGAAGATCTTAAGATCAAAGCAGAAGGTGAAAGCTGCAAGGTCAATGTCATGGCTTATGATGGCAAAGAATTAAGTACTACTCATTTGTCGGTGGAAGAATTGAAGGTTAAGGATAGATATATCGATATCAGTGATGATCCAGATCTTAAATACATTTTGGTTATCAATCGACATGGATTAGATAATAAGGCTCTTCGTATAGTTAGAGATTTTGGTACGACATGTGGAGCGGTCGCATCAACTGTTTCACATGATGCGCATAACTTAACTGTTGTTTTTGATAAACCTGAGGATGCGATGGTTGTTATCAACAAATTAAAAGAGGTAGGCGGAGGTATGGCAGCTAGCAAAGATGGAAAGTTGCTGCATTGTTTACCATTGCCAATTGGAGGTTTATTGTCACACAAAACTGCCGAAGATCTAAACGATGATGTCGTTAAGATGAAAGCGGCATTATGCAATGTTGGTTTAGGATATATGGTCAACCCTTTGATGCGAATCGTTACAGCAGCGCTTCCTGTTGTTCCGGATGTAAAGATGAGCGATCTAGGATTGGTTGATGTAAATAAGAAAGTTATCATTCCTACGTTTGCTGAATAAAAAAAGGCTCGAAACAATTTGTTTCGAGCTTATTTTTTATTCTTGTTCTAAAGCTAAAGTTTTTGTAGTGATATCACATACTTCTGTAGGTCCATAGTATTGGATTGCTCCTGGATATACATAGCATGTTTCAACTGCCCATTGTTCACGATTAGCTTCAAAGAATTTGAATGGTTTGCCATCTAATTCAACAAGAGCTTTTTTGATAACTGGTTTATCTTCACCATGTCTTCTTTCAATATTCATCATCTTAGTGATTGGCATACCACCAGCTACCCATTCATTTGCTGGTTTAGATAGGTTAGAAATCTTTGATAGATAACCATTGTAACCATATTGGATTAACATGAAGGCATTATATCCTAAAGAGTAACAATAGTCAGAATCGAAGTTAGATGGGAATGCACATCTTCCTTCATAACCTAAGAAATGGTGTAAGGCATTGAATTTACCATTGTAAGTACCATTTTTCTTTCTTTCATCCAAATTAGCTTTTACAAGAGCTGAGAATAATTTTTCAGATTCAATTAATGATACTTGAACATTTCCGTGTGGATCTCTTTCTAAGAATAATTGTTGTTGAATAGTTTCTGGAAGAATAGCGAATACAGCCATTGATTCTTTAGTTAAACCATTTTCAATGAATGCATATTTATCTTTCCAAGTAGGTAGAGCATTAAATGCATCTGCTTTACTTCCTGCTAATAATTCATTGATTTCTTGAATTAATACAGAGAATTCTGGAACGAATTCAACAACACCTTCAGGGATAATTGCTACACCAAAGTTCATTCCTTTAGCAGCACGATTAGCTACTGAATCAGCAATATAGTCAGCAATTTGTGCTAAAGACATTTTCTTAGCTGATACTTCTTCAGAAATTAAACAGATATTTGGTTGTGTTTCTAGGGCACATTCTAAAGCAACATGTGATGCAGAACGGCCCATTACTTTAATGAAATGCCAATATTTTTTAGCTGAATTAGCATCTCTTTCAATATTTCCGATAATTTCACTATAAGTTTTAGTTGCAGTATCGAAACCGAAAGAACATTCGATATCTTCATTCTTTAAGTCACCATCGATAGTTTTTGGACAACCAATAACTTGTACGCCTGTATCATGAGCTGCAAAATATTCAGCTAATACAGCAGCATTAGTATTTGAATCATCACCACCGATAATAACGATAGCAGTGATTCCATGTTTTTTACAAACTTCTGCTACAATAGCAAATTGTTCTTGAGTTTCTAATTTAGTACGTCCAGAACCGATGATGTCAAAACCACCAGTATTACGATATTCATTGATATATTCATCATCGAAGATTAAATAATCATCGTTGATTAATCCGATTGGACCATTTTTAAATCCATATAATACATTTTCAGGATTAGTAGCTTTTAAAGCATCATATAAGCCACAAATAACATTGTGACCACCTGGAGCTTGTCCACCAGATAGGATAACACCTACAACTTGTTTCTTTGCTACAGAAGTATTTTGTCCTTTAGCAAATGTAATTTCTTTTTTTCCATAAGTATTTGGGAATAAAGCTTTGATCTTTTCTTGATCAGCTACACTTTGAGTTTCTTCACCTTCATTGACACAGATTTCAGCAATGCCATTTCTTAACATGCCAGGAAGCTTTGGAGAATACTCATATCTTGCTTTTTGCAATGATGAAATTTTCATATCTAGTCTCCTTTACATACGTTTAAATTTTATGATATTTCCCATAAAAAGTAAATATTAATTGGATAAGTTAAGTGCTAAAAAAATAGTATTTTTTCCATTTTTCAAAGATGTATACTATAATTATAAAATAACTATCTAGGAGGAATTAAATATGTTAGATTATCGTTATGATACGCAATTATTAATTGAAGGTAAAAATTTAAATGAAGATACTATTCATGATTATATTATGGAACATTTTGAAGGAGATTGCTTATTAGCTGTAGGTGATGATGAGATTATTAAAATTCATTTTCATACTAATGAACCTTGGAAAATATTAGAATATTGTGCTTCATTAGGGGAAATATATGATATCGTGGTAGAAGATATGGATCGTCAAGCTAGAGGGTTGAAGGGTTAAAAATTGCTTAAAGGTTTTTTTACAAAGAAAAAGTTTTTATTTTTATCAGTAGTTATTATTGGTTTTATTATTGGAACTTTCTTTGATTTTGAAATTTCTTCAGCCTTATATCATAAAAATAATTTTTTTGGTTTATTTTTTGCGGCTTATGGACAGCTGCCTTTTAATCTTGGCTTTGCGATAAGTGGAGCAATAATGTTTTTAATTAGTTTAAAGACAAATAAGAAAATATGGATAATTTGGGGAATATTACTTAATTTATTAAGTTTAGTATTGTGTACGATATCGCCTTTACTTTATATTAAAAATTTTACTTGGGGCTTATCTTTAATTATTAGTTTTATTTTAATAATTATTTGTGACTATTTAATCTATTTATATTTAAAAGATGTTGAAGTTAAAAGATTGATTAAATATCTTAAATTTTTATTATTGGTATTAATATTGCAGATGATGGCAATCAATCTAATTAAATTATGGTGGGGTAGACCACGAATGCGCATGATTGTTACTCGTGAAGATGCTTACTTTGTTCCTTGGTATATATTAGATAATGGACTTAAGGATAATTTATTACAACAAGGGGTAGCTTTAGAGGAGTTAAAATCTTTTCCTAGTGGACATACATCAGCTGCTACTTGTATATTGGCATATAGCTTATTGCCTTTAGTAAAAAATAGTGAAAATAAAAAAACAGCTAATAGATGTTTAGCTGTTAGTTTATGCTATATCTTGGTTGTAGCCATGTCTAGAATTGTTGCCGGAGCTCATTTTGTTAGTGATGTTACTGGTGGCTTTGCAACATGCTTAATCATTATCTTGTTGATTTATCATCAAATGTATGAAAAAGCTAATTAACTTATTTGATAAAATATTTTGATAAGCGTTCTTCAACCACATTATGATATTTTCTAGATATTGGAACAAATTTTTGATTATGCATCATAACATAATTTTTATGTATTTTCTTAATATGATCGATATTTACGATAAATGCACGATGCGTTTGAATGAAATTATCAGGCAATAATGGTAAATAATAATCAAAAGATGCATAAGTATCTAAAGAATAGTCTTTGAGATTCTTAATTTTTTTCATATCAGTTGGTGAAATATATTTGGTTATATCTCTAAAATAGAATTTTATCTTACGTAAATCTTTTTCCATATATACAATATCATTGATATTAACAATGGTATGTTTGCGATTAAAAGAAATTGATAATAAATATGGATTTGAATTTTCTAAATCTTTTAAAGCAATTTCTATAGCATTTTTCAGATGAATTGCCATATCTTCTTTTAATACATAATATATATGGTTATATAAATATGCTTCTTGAAAATATTGAGTATATGATGTCAAAAAAATAATCTTAATACCTGGAGTATAAGATGAACATTGTCTTGTGAATGCTAAACCAGTTCGTGAATCATTGTTAAATCTTGTTTCAAGAATTAAAATATTAAAGTTAGTTTTGGCTAGATGTTTTTCTAGACTAGTTAGTTTATCAAATATATATACTTTGTAATCTATTTTTTTGGAGGATAAAAGAGAGTTTACAAATTCTTGAGTAGTATGTAATTGATAAATGTTGTCATCGCATATTGCAATATTAATCATATGAGCTCACCCCCCTGAAGCCTGTGCAACCATATTCTAATATAATTTTTGAATAGTTTGACCTGATGTGTAATAAGTATAATGTTA
>CASEWY010000112.1 GCA_949291625.1 uncultured Bacillota bacterium | reverse complement strand
GTGTTACAGCTTGTGGTGGGAGTTCAAAATCAATTACTATTTCTGTTAATGGAACTG
The DNA here is from genome assembly GCA_949291625.1 of uncultured Bacillota bacterium. Taxonomy (GTDB): domain Bacteria; phylum Bacillota_I; class Bacilli_A; order Erysipelotrichales; family Erysipelotrichaceae; genus JALEVB01. The sequence continues at coordinate 4,311 of CASEWY010000112.1, read as the reverse complement.
CCGTTGGAGCAGAAGGCGTTCATGTTGATGAACTTTCTACAATCACTTTTTCAGCTATTGTTGATAATGGTAGTGAAAGTGACGTTGTAGTCTGGGCTACCAGTTCCCCATCTGCATTTACTTTTGATTCAACTACCGGGACTGAAGTTACTGCAACCGCAAATACACCTACAACAGCAGGTTGGATTGTTTCGGCAAGTGTAGAAGGAGACGCTAGTGTTACAACAAGCATTAGAGTTTATGTTGATGAAGTTACTAAAACGTATGGCATTACTGTTGATACTTCAGAAGCGACTACAACATTTGTAAGAGGAGATTCTTTTACAAGTGAAAATTTAATTGTTAATGAAACTACTTTTGTTGATGGAGAACCAAAAGTATATTACGAGCTTGGTTCTGACGAATACACTTTAAGTTATACCGAAGGACAAATCTTAAGCGAAGAAGGTACTTTTGATGTTACTGTAACAGCAAACGACACATCGCTTGGAAATACAACTTATAAGATTACGGTAGGTAAAAATGATTTCTATGCTATCAATAGGAATTTAGAATATTATGAAGATAATATTGAACTAGAAATGATAACTCAAGAAGTTGGTGTAGTTGGTGAAAGCAGTCAACTTTTAAGCAACCAAATTAGTGCATCTTGGGGTGATTATGCATTTGATAGTTCAAAAAGGGCTTTATATCACTCAGAAACTGGTGGTATAAGAAAATTTGAATTTTCATATTATGAAAACAACAATTATGTATTAGATGATGCTGGATATATTTATGATTCCTATTCTCCTCTTCAAGGTGATGCAACATTAATGTTTGATATAAATATGACGAGTACCGCGCAAGATTTGACATCAGACATGTTTTCAAATTTGGTTTTCGCTGAAGAGGATGCTGAAACAGGTGCAACTCTTTATGTAGCAAGTCCTTCAAGTACAAGCTCTAACGTTTATAATTACGCTCTTTCTTATACACTTTTTGGACAAGCCTATAGCATCTTATCTCAGATTGCTCCTAGTGAAGTTTATTTTGGTGTAAATGTTATTGCTTATGATGATTATACAACACAAATTATGGCTATGTTTGAGGCTCCTGAGAGTTATGCTTCATTATTAGGTATTCCTGCTCAAGGTGTTTCAATATTACAAATTTCACCAGTTTCATTAACAGCCGAAGGTTCTATCGAAGCTGACTTACAAGAAATGGTCGAGAATAAAACTTATGGTACAGCAACAAACAAGATTACTTCGACATTTAGAGACGTTGTCGACGTAGTTAGCAAAGGCAACTTTGATGCTACATTTGGCGATGGTTTATTTGGCGATTTAAATTATGAATATCATGGAACTGATGACTATGTAGCTATCGCTGAAAACATTGTTAATTACCCAACTAACGCAAGTGGCGAAGTTATCGGAGATCCAACTTCTATTGACACATCAGCACATATTTTCTTTGATGTTGATGGTAAAAAATTTGGTGATCACGAATTTTCAGAAGGAACTACAGCAATTCAATTAGTTTATACAAGCAATCAAGATCATGTTGAAATAGATGAGAATACTGGTGCAGTTGTTGGAATTCCAACTGAATTCGATTCCGTCGCAGATTTAGAACTTACATCAAATAATTCACTTGAATATGAAGGCTACGCTCTTACAGACATTCAACCTTTCCATCCATCTACATGGAATGGCTTTATCAGTGAAATTGGTAACTTAGAAATGTCACCAATTGATTATTGGGATAAATCATATGAAAACACAAATACAACTGATGGTGTAACAACAGTTCAAGGTTCATACAATCTTTATGGTAGTTTATATCTATCTGATGGAAACGGTGGAACAATAACAAATGATATGTGGTCTACACTTCAAAGTTTCTCTAGATATTTCCAAATTTATAACGAAGAATATTTAAATTACAGTAACTGTAAAATTAGTGTTTCTTATCAATTAGTCAATGATGATTGGTCGAATCCTGAAAGTTATATTAGAATTCAGACTTTTGTCGCCGATCATTTAAGCGAAGAGACGTGGTATGAAAATCTTGGCTATGTTGATGTTATGGAAATTTCAAATATTGGAAGTTCTAGCTATAAACCAGCCGATGAATTTGTTAGCTTATTGAAACCAGTAGTAGCATAAATCAATCAAACAAATTTTTTGAAGAACCGTGAAAACGGTTCTTTGTTCGTAAATGATTATTGAAAGGAGAGCAGTTCATGAAAAAAAGAAAAACAGCATTGTTAGCATTTTCCTTATTAACTCTTACAACATTAGGAACAAGCACATTAACTGCATGTGGAGATTCTGCCTCGCAGATTTCTCAAGTTATTGTTCAGGGAGTTAAAAATGGACGAGTTGGTGACTCTATTCAATTAAGTGCAATTGTAATTGGAGATGAACTAAACTCAGTAACTTGGTCTTCAAGTGATACAAACGTTGCTACGGTCGATGCTAATGGACTTGTTAAATTAATTAACACTGGTAGTGTACAAATCACTGCTACAAGTGTACTTGATAGTAATGTAAAATCCTCACCAGCACATATTACTGTACTTGCTGAAGGCGATGAACTTCGTCTTGAAGTCGCATCTTTGCCTACCAAAACAAAATATAAATTAGGTGAAGCTGTTTCATATGATGGTATGTCTATTATGGCTTATACATATGTAGGTGGAGTAAAAGATGTAACTTCTGCTGAAATTTTAAATACATCTGATGTAACTTTATCTTTAAGCGAAGGTTCAATTTTGAATACAGCTGGCGCAATTACTGTTAATGTTACAAAGACGGGTTATACCTCTACGGCCTTTGCAATTACAGTAGGCGAAACAATTACCGATAAAAAACTTTATATTTCTAGATTGCCAAACACGACTACATATACATTAACGGAACAAACTGATGGTTCTAAATCCACGACATTCTCAACTAGAGGTTTACAAGTACAAGAATTAACCTATGTTGATGGCGAATTGGATTCAAGAAGAACTTTATCTTCATCCGCTTACACATTGTCATTATTAGATGGAGCAACTATTACAACAGAAGGTACTCATAATATTGTTGTAAGTTCAAATGAAGATGGAGTTGAATCAACCTCATTTAACATTATGGTTTATACAGAAGATACCTCTGTTTATGACATCATGAAAACTTTACAAACTACTCAAAACTATACTGCAGAAGTTTTTAATAATGTTGGTACAACATCAGATAGTAATGGCTTCCATTATTTAAGAAGATATAACGAAAGATATTATGACGAAATAGAATATCAAAATCAAAGAAATGGAACTGAAGTTGTTTTTGATACAACTGAAACTAAATCTCATATTGGTTATACAACCTATACAAGCGGCGAAGGTGAAACTGCTGAACAAGGCATTGTCCAATATTATTATGATTTTAGAGGACAAATTGCACCTGATGTTATCGTTTCTACAGGCCACGATTCATGGTGGGATAAAGCTTCATCAGTAGCAAGATTATTTACATTGTTTAATTTAAGCGATATTCCTACAAAAACATTAAATGGTCGTTTCTTGACAACTGTTATTGATGTTGTTCCAGGCGATAATGATATGGGCGATCAAACTGTCTTAAAATATCCTCTTGTTGCTAGTTTCTTAGATTATTGTGGTTGGTCAAGTTCCTTAATCACAATTATGAATCGTTTCACAATTAGTTTTAACAATGATAATAATCTTGAAATGGTCGCTGATTTTGGAAGTTATGGTTCAACTCGACTTGTTATAAGTGATATTGGAACAACAAGAGTTGAAGAGGTTGAAATTGCTTTAGAAACACCCGCTTCGCTTGTTCCAACTATGGAAGTCAAGTCTTCAGTTGCAACCGTTGCAAATGCATTTAAAGGTAACAATTATACTAGATTTAATTATGGTGATAATGGAATCGAAAAAGATAATCCTCAAGCTTACTATAACGAAAATTATTACTATGATGCAAATGGCCGAGTCGGTTATGGTTTAGTTACGATTAACGGTCAAGAAATGGTTCAAAGATTTACTGGTGGCAGCAGCGAAGTTTTTACAGCAAGTGGAAGTCCGATTGCTTTGAATGACCAAAGTTTTGTTGAATATGTAAACAGTGTTGCTTCCCAAAGCTCTAGTACATCTAGAGGATATCTAGCAAGTAGTATGAGCACAACATTTGGTGATGAAACTAATCCAGATGGTTTACTCTTTACTTTTAGTGAATATGCTGGTTTATCAACTGATACAACGGTTACTTATCAATCATTTGATGATCGCGCATTACAAGATTTAGTCAATTATAT
>CASEWY010000111.1 GCA_949291625.1 uncultured Bacillota bacterium | reverse complement strand
TCAGGTTCAACAAAGAAAGAAATTAAAGTAGATACTTGTTCAAATTGCCATCCATTCTTTACTGGAAGACAACGTTTTGCGGCTGCACAAGGTCGTGTTGAAAAGTTCAATAAGAAATATGGACTTAAATAATAAGGATGCGAATCCTTATTTTTTTATATGAGGACGGAAAATTATGAGTTTAATGTATAATCAATATCGCCCGGGATGGGTAGAAGTAATTGCCGGATGTATGTTTGCTGGTAAGACGGAAGAATTAATTCGTCGTATTAAAGTATTAGAATTTGCTAAAAAGAAAATTGTGGTATTTAAACCTAAAATTGATAATCGTTATAGTGATACCATGGTTGTTTCGCATGCGGGAAGTAAAGTAGAATCGATCGTAGTAGAAAAGGCTGCAGAAATCTTGGATCATTTAAAAGGTGATGAAGATGTAGTAGCGGTTGACGAAGTTCAATTTTTTGATGAAGATATCGTAGAAGTTTGTGATATACTAGCTAATGAAGGAAAAAGGGTCATCGTAGCTGGTTTGGATACGGACTTCAGAGGTGAACCATTTGGAATGATGGCTACTTTGATTACTAAAGCCGAATTTGTTACTAAATTAACTGCGGTATGTAATCGCTGTGGCGCTCCAGCAACTAGAACTCAACGCTTGGTTAATGGTAAGCCAGCAAATTGGAAAGATCCTTTAGTTTTGGTAGGGGCTAGCGAAGCTTATGAAGCGCGCTGTCGCCATTGCCATGAAGTTATAGATAAACCTAATAAATTAAAAAGGGGGTAAAAGAAAATGGATGCATTAATTACTAAGCTTCAAGAATATGAAAATCGTTATAATGAAATTAATGATTTGATGGTTAGTGATGATATCATCAATAAGCCTAAAGAAATGGCAAAACTTGCTAAAGAACAGGCTTCAATTAAACAAATTGTCGATGCATATCAAGATTTGAAAAATATTAATAATAATTTGGAACAAGCTCATGAAATGCTTAAAGAACATGATGAAGAACTAAAAGAGATGGCTAAGATGGAACTAGAAGAATTAGAACCTAAAAAGGCTCAACTTTTAGAACATATTCAATATTTATTAATTCCTAAAGATCCTAATGATGATCATAATGTAATTATGGAAATCAGAGGTGGAGCTGGTGGCGATGAAGGTAATATCTTCGCGGGAGATCTTTATCGTATGTATTGTAAATATGCTGAATCTAAAGGCTGGAAAGTTCAAGTATTAGAAGCTAGTGAATCAGAAGCTGGCGGTTTTTCACAAATTATCTTTGCGATAAAGGGTACAGATGTTTATAAAGAATTGAAGTTTGAATCAGGAGCTCATCGTGTGCAACGTGTTCCTAAGACAGAAACTCAAGGAAGAATTCATACTTCAACAGCTACTGTATTATGTCAACCAGAAGCTGAAGATGAAGATATTGAAATTCCAATGAGCGATTTGACTATTGAAACCCATAGAGCCAGTGGAGCAGGAGGACAACATATCAATAAGACTGATAGTGCAGTACGTATTGTCCATGTGCCTACCGGTATTACTGTAAACTGTCAAGAAGGTCGTAGCCAAATTGAAAATAGAGAAACTGCTTTGCGTTTGATTAGATCTAGAGTGTATGAAGAAATGCAAAGAATCAAAGAGGAACAAGAAGGCAAAGAAAGAAGAGCGAAACTAGGTACTGGGGATCGTTCAGAAAAAATTAGAACTTATAACTATCCACAAAATAGAGTTACCGACCATCGTATTGGTTTAACTATTACCCAGCTTGATCGTATCATGGAAGGTAAATTGGATGATATTATTGCGGGATTATTAGCTCAAGAACAAAAAGAACGTTTACAAGAGGCTTAATAATGACAACATTTAATGAAGCTATTCATGCAGCTAAAAAAGCTTGTGAACTTGAAAATATTCCTGTAGAAACCGCTATGAGTTATTTGTTTGAGATTGCAGAAATGGAAAAATATAATCTATATATGCATCTAGATGAACAAATGCCTGAAGCATTATATAATGAATTTCAATTAGGAATGGAAAGAATATTAAAACATGAACCTTTGGCTCATGTTTTAGGTTATTCTTGGTTTTATGGTTATAAATTTAAAAT
>CASEWY010000110.1 GCA_949291625.1 uncultured Bacillota bacterium | reverse complement strand
TCTAAATCATCAGTATTTAATTCATCTAAGCTTAAACCACTATTGGAAAAAGCTGATAAAAAATTATTAAGAAATTGATTATTTTCATCATTAGGCATATTAAAGGTTAATATATTATTCTCGATATTTATATAGCTAGCTAATTCATCCTTTAATTGTTGATCTAAAGGTATACTATATCCTTGATAATCTCCATCGGTAATAATTGAACTACCTTCAGGAAGTTCAATATTATTATCATAACCATCAAGTAAAGTAGCTAAAACTAAAACATCAACCGATCCTTCAATATTACCTTCTCTATCAATTTCATAATTCCAATGAATCTTAGCACATCCAGTTAAAAAAATTAATAAAGCAACCGTTATTATCTTTTTACAGAGTTTCATTTGCGAATATTTCCTTCTAAGATACATGATTCTTTTACTGCTGAAGAAATAGCTGGCACTACTCTTTCATCAAATGGTGAAGGAATAATATATTCAGGATTCAACTGGTCATCACTAATTAACATGGCTATAGCTTTACTAGCTGCAATTTTTTGTTTTTCAGTAATTTTAGTAGCCTTTGCATCCAATGCTCCTCTAAAAATACCAGGAAAAGCTAAAAGGTTATTAATTTGATTAGGATAATCACTTCTGCCTGTTCCTATAATATAAGCTCCTCCCTTTTTTGCATCATCATAACTAATTTCTGGGGTAGGATTAGCCATTGCAAAGACAATAGGTTTTTCACCCATATCCTTAATCATTTCACTAGTTAATAGATTAGGGGCACTAACTCCAATAAATACATCCGCACCTTTTAATCCTTCATGTAAACTAGCATATTTTTTATTTTCCAAATTTACATAATTTAATAAATCTTTCTTTAAATCATCATAACTATCTTTGTCATCACGATTTAAACACCCTTGAATATCAAAAGCTATAATATTTTTAAAACCATAATTATATAACATCTTTATAATTGAACTACCAGCAGCTCCTGTCCCACTTATGACAATTTTATATTCATCGCAAGCTTTATGCATCAACCTTGAACAATTTATCAAGGCTGCTAATACCACGATAGCTGTACCATGTTGATCATCATGAAATACTGGAATATTCATTTCTCTAATTAAAGTTTGTTCAATTTCTACACAACGTGGAGCACTAATATCTTCCAAATTAATACCACCTAAACAAGGTTCTAAATTCTTACAAATATTTATTATCTCTTGAGGATCTTGCGTCTTTAAACAAATAGGAAAAGCATCGATATCAGCAAACTTTTTAAATAATAAAGCCTTTCCTTCCATTACAGGTAAAGCAGCACTAGCACCAATATTGCCTAAGCCCAATACTGCACTACCATCAGTAATTACCGCAATTAAATTACCTCTATTAGTATAAACAAAAGAATTTTCTTCATCTTTGGCAATTTCTAAGCAAGGTTTTGCTACCCCTGGGGTATATGCATAAGTAAGATCCTCTTTATTTTCACAAGGTACTTTACCAACAATAGATAACTTACCACGATATTTCTTATGCAACTCTAAAGACTTATCATATACATCCATTATTTATCCTCCTCATATATATCATTCCCATGTATATCAATTCCTACAAATACCGGAAAATTTTCAATCGTAATTTTATTTATAGCTTCACTCAATAAATCTGCAAAAGCTATTGGTTCAACTTTTTTTACACAATTGCCATATAAGGCTCCTGCTCCTCCAGCTGCCACAAAGTAAATTGCTTTATTTTTTACTATCGCATTTTTTACTTCTTGACTACGTTTACCCTTACCAATCATAAATTTAAGTCCTAGGTCTAATAAAGTTGGCGTATATATATCCATTCTTGTACTAGTAGTAGGGCCTGCACTACCATATATTTGATTAGGTCTATTAGGTGTAGGTCCAACATAATATATACCACTATTAATTAAATCAAATGGTAATTTCTCCTTTTTTTCTATCATTTCAAACAAGCGTTTATGAGCAGCATCTCTAGCAGTATATACTTCCCCACTTAAATAGACCATATCACCTGCTTGAAGTTTATTAAAAAGTTCTTGTTCATGATTAACATTAATAATCAATTAAATCACCACCTTTTTATGTCGAGAAACATGACAACAAATATTTACCGCAACTGGTAAAGCTGCAATATGGGTAGGAAAATATTCAATCAATACTTTTAAGGCTGTAGTCTTTCCTTTTAAACCCAAAGGTCCAATATTTAATTCATTAATTAAATCTAAAAGTTCATTCTCTAATTTTTTATAATCAGCATTAGGATTTGACGAAGACAAATCACGCAATAATGCTTTTTTAGCCAACATCGGCGCAAGTTCAAAACTACCACCAATACCTATTCCAACAATCATCGGTGGGCAAGCGTTAGGGCCCGCCTGATTAACTGTATCCAAAACAAATTCTTTTACTCCTTCAACTCCTTGAGCAGGTTTTAACATTGCTAATTTTGAAGTATTTTCACTACCAAAGCCCTTAGCCATCATCTCAATGATAATTTGATCACCATCAATAAAATCATAATGAATAATAGCTGGTGTATTATCTTTAGTATTTTTTCTATTAAAAAGAGGATCATCCACCACACTTTGGCGCAAATATTCTTGACGATATCCTTCTCTAACTCCTTCATTTATAGCTTCATCAATATTACCATCAATTATTACATTTCTACCAATATGTACAAAAAGAATGACCATACCCGTATCTTGGCATATAGGTATATGCTCATCTTTAGCTATTTTACTATTTTCTAACAATAATTCAAAAGCCTTTGCAGCCCTACCCTCTTCTTTTTTACTAGCATCTATCATCGCTTTTTCAATATCTTGCGGATAGGCAAATAATAAACTATGACATGCTTCACAAATCGCATCTCTAATTATTTCTACATTAATTTTTCGCATAAGTTTTTCCTCATATTAATTTTACCACAGCCATCTTCTTTTTTTATATTATTGTTAAAAAAAGACTTTTAGCACTTGACTGTTTAGAGTGATAATGTTATATTTATTTAGCAATCAGTTTTAATGAGTGCTAAAGGAGGAAGATAATATGGCAAAAAAACAATTTAAGGCAGAATCTAAGCGCCTATTAGACTTAATGATTAATTCTATATATACCAATAATGAAATATTTATTCGTGAATTAATTTCTAATGCCTCAGACGCCCTAGATAAAAGATATTATTTATCATTAACTAATGAAGAATATAAAACTGATAAAAAAGATTTAAAGATAACAATTGAAACTGATAAAGAAAATCATACTTTAACTATTAAAGATACCGGAATCGGTATGAATGAAGAAGAACTAGATAAAAATTTAGGCACAATAGCCAAAAGTGGTTCTTTAGAATTTAAAAACGAACTAGAAAAAGCTACTAAAAATATCGATATCATCGGTCAATTTGGTGTAGGTTTCTATTCCGCTTTCATGGTTGCGAAACGTATCATCGTCATGTCTAAAAAAGTTGGTGATGATAAAGCTTATCAATGGGTAAGTTCTGGTGAAGATGGTTATACTATTTCAGAAATTGATAAAGAAGATTATGGTACAACTATCATCCTTGAACTTAAGGAAGATACTAAAGATGAAAAATATTCTAATTTCTTAGAAGAATATGAAATCAAAAATTTAATTAAGAAATATTCTGACTATGTTCGCTATCCAATTGAAATGGAAGTAGAAGTATCTAAACCAAAGAAGGATAATGACCAAGAATTTGAAACTGTAAAAGAAATCCAAACACTAAATTCAATGGTCCCTCTATGGAAGAAAAATAAGAAAAAGATTACTCCAGAAGAATATAACGAATTCTATAAGAGTAAATTCATGGACTGGCAAGATCCTCAAAAAGTAATTCATTATGCTATAGAAGGAAATATTTCTTATACTGCTCTATTATTTATTCCTAGTGTTCCACCATATAACTTCTATAATGCTGATTATGAAGGTGGTCTACAACTTTATAGTAAGGGCGTTTTCATCATGGATAAAGCCAAGGACTTAATCCCTGATTACTTTAAATTTATTAAAGGTCTAGTTGATAGTGATGATTTAAATTTAAATATTTCGCGTGAAATTCTACAACAAGACCGCCAAGTAAAAGCCCTAGCTAGATCAATTGAAAAGAAAATTAAATCATATCTAGAAGATATGTTAAAAAATGAACGTGAAGAATATGAAAAATTATTTGATAATTTTGGTTTAAATATGAAATTTGGCATCTATAAAGATTATGGTATGCACAAAGATGTTCTTCAAGATTTAATTCTATTTAGATCTAGTAAAGAAGGAAAATATGTTACATTAAAAGAATATGTTGATCGCATGAAAGAAGATCAAAAAGCTATCTATTATGTTTGTGGCAAAAACCTTGAAGAAATCCAAAAATTACCACAAATGGAAAAAATCAACGATAAAAATATTGAAGTATTATACTTCTTAGATGATGTTGATGAATTCATGATCAATATCATGCAAACATATGCTGATAAACCTTTCAAATCAATTAACAAAGGTGAATTAGATTTAGATACTGAAGAAGAAAAACAAGAATTAAATAAAAAACAAGAAGAAAATAAATCAATGCTAGAAGCTATGAAAAATGCCTTAAATGATAAGGTAAAAGAAGTTAAAATTTCTTCTCGTCTAAAACAAAATCCAATCTGTTTAGTATCTGATGATGGTCTATCTATCGAAATGGAAAAAATTTTATCTCAAGGTCCTAATAGCCAACAAATAAAAGCTAATAAGATTCTAGAAATCAATCCTGATCATGAAGTATTTAAGACCCTAAAAGATATCAATGATAATCATCCAGAATTACTAAGTGATTATGCCAATATCTTATATGATCAAGCCCTATTGATTGAAGGAATGCCAATCGAAGATCCTGTAGCCTATGCTAATAAG
>CASEWY010000109.1 GCA_949291625.1 uncultured Bacillota bacterium | reverse complement strand
TATTGTTTTCTTTTTAATTATTTCTTTTAAAAAAATAAAAATATTTTTTTAAAATAATTAGCTAATTTTAAGATTTTTTGATTTTTACCCTCATTTTTCGGCCGACTGGAGCTATTGGCAAGTCATTTTATATATGCTATTGTTTGAGTACCAATAATGATCATTGTTTTGGAAAATCTATATTTTATTGCTAAGTCAATGGAATATAGTAGAAAGGAATTATAAACGAGATTGCTAGGTATAAAAATGGAGATAATTTATGCATATATATCAAATGGCTATAATGATATATTAAAGTTAAAGATAGCCTAGAAAGAAGAAGAGCAGGTTATGAAGAAGATAATTAGTGTTATTGTATTAATGTTATTATTGACTATATCTGTTTTTGCTCAAGATATTCAACCAAGATATGCAGCAGGGAAAGTAAGTGGATTTAATGATAATAGTAGAGCTGGATGGCTGGATGTTACATCTATTGTTCCTTCACCTATTTACTATTTGAGTCATTATTTTTCTGCAGATACTGTAGTTGGTCAAGAATGTCCTGCAGGTCAACCTTGTTATGATGTTATGCGTAGAGAATATTCAGGATATAGTACAACAAATAATAATTTAACAAGATATGAAGTAGATGGACATACTGGTGCTTCTAGAAATCCTCGAGTAGAAGGTTATAAAGATTCTAGATAATTAATTGTTTAGAGGAGAATTGTTTCTCCTCTATTTTGAAATTGTATAAGTAGGTGATTCAATGAAAAAATATAATTTTTTTATAATTATATTAAGTGCAATTCTATTTTTAGGTATGCTTTATGATGAATCGCAATTAATAATTTTGGAATATAATAACCTAGAACGACGTGGATTTTTGAACGAAGAAAAAATATACTATGCTGAAAGGGACATGGTTGCTAGAAATTTTGATTCAGTAGAAAATATCATTAATTATGCAAAAAGTTTAAGTGATTCTGTAATTTTAATTTTCAAATATAATAGTGGATATACAGGAGTTTATTATAATAATTATGAATGGGATATGCCTGTAAAAAGTGGCAGAATTTTTAGCGATGAAGAAATTAATAGCTATAATCAGGTATCAATTGGAAATTTATCAAATAGTATTGGAAAATCATATTCAAAATATGAATTTGTTAATGCATTATCTGTGCCATTAGAAAATAATAATGGTATAGCTAATTTTTCTTTATATTCTAATGTGAAACTTACTGATGATAGTTTTGATTATGATCCTTTTATATTAAGTGACCAATATGTTATGAATAAACATATTATTTTTGTAATAATGTTTAGTTTGTTATTTGTTGCTATTTCGATTATGTATTTATATAGTTGTGCTAAAACTATATTAGTAAGAAAATTCCTTGGCAATAAAACATGGGAAATTATTAGAGACTTTTTGCTAGATATTACCTTGTCTTTTTCAATTAGTTTTATAATTGCGATGGCAATATTCTATCTATTAGATTCACAATTAATAGCTTTTGCATATACTAGAGAATTGTTTATTTCAGTTGTTATACAAAAAATAGGTGCATTACTAATATTGATATTATTAGAAACATTATTTGTATATATTGTGTTAAAAGTAATTCCAATAAAAAGAATAGGTTGGTTAGAAGAATATGATGTATAAATATTTAATAAAGAATAACTGTATATACATTTTATTGAAATTATTTGTTAGTTTGTTATTAATGTTATTAATATATATGCAAAATAGTTTTGTTTTTTTTAAAATTGATCAATTTGGATTTTTGCAATCATTTAATAGAGAAAATGAAATTCAGTATACTCTATTTCCAATGTATGAGGGAGAAAATGGGCCAGAAATGCCTATAGAAAAATATGAAGAAGTTAATAAGATATATCATAAATTGAAGAATATTGATAATGTTTATATTAATTATGTTTATCGACAAAATGTTACCGAACCGAATAAACATTCTTTTGTTATGCTGGATAAAGATTATTATATTCGAGAATATGATAATAGTTTTAGAAGCGATGTTTATCCTTGTGTATTAAAACCAAAAACTTGGAATAACTTTAATGAATATGATGGAATGCCTGTAGTAGGTACTACAGAAAAATATACAGCTAATGAAATATCTGTGTCATTATTATTTGATTCAGCTACCGATCTTATTATTTTAATTGATGATATTTATATATTTGATAAAGATAACGCTCCATATTTTATGATATTTACTAATTTTGCTGGTGGTCCAATTGATATATCAATTGTAAATGAAGATAGTGCAAATAAAGCAATGGAATCATCATATGAGAAAATTACGGAAATCAAAGATGATCTCATAAAAGAATTTAAGGAAATTGGTATTGATATTACTTTCTATATAAGTTCTTTAAATAATTCAATAAATAATGTAGATGATGTTGTTTTTCAAGAATTAGATATAAATAGAACAAGAAATATTGCTTATGTGGCAATCTTTGTTGGGGCTTTTTTAACCTTGGCAAAATATTTTATCTTTAATAATACGGAATATATATCAATTTGTTTATTTTTGGGTAAAAGTAAAAGAAGAATTATAGCTAGTTTGATGGCATTTAATTGTGTAATTGATTTGCTTGTAGCAACTATATTTTATTTTGTTCATGGTTGGTGTTGCCCAGATATTGTACTTAATAATCCATTATTGATAACGTTAATGATGCTTGTAGGTATAATCATATTAGATTTGATGGTTATTATGACAATATATTTCAAAATAGATAGTAAAAAAATGTTGTTGACATTACGGGCTAAGGAGGCAGACTAATGATTACCTTAAAAAATCTAAGTAAACAAGTTAAAAATGGAAAAGATAAAATAGAAATATTGCATGATATCAATCTTAATGTAGATGTTGGAGAATTTGTTACTATAGTTGGGGCTAGTGGTTCTGGTAAAAGTACTTTATTAAATATCATAGGAGGATTAGATGATATTAGTGAAGGAGAATATTGGTTTGATGGTAAGAAAATAAGCAAAGAAAAAGATCGTATGATGCTAAGAAGAAATGATGTATCAATGATAGTGCAAAACTTTGCATTAATATCAACATTATCTGCAATTGATAATGTTAATATGGCTAAAAAAGATGAAACATATGCCTTAGAATTATTTGAAAAATTAAATATAGAAGGTTTGGAAGATAAAAAAGTAAAATATTTAAGTGGAGGAGAAAAACAAAGAGTAGCAATTGCTAGAGCATTAATTAAAAAGCCTAGATTATTATTAGCGGATGAACCTACAGGGAGCTTTGGATTCTAAGACATCAATGCAGTTAATAGATTTATTGTTTGAACTTAATAAACAAGGAATAACAATTATATTAGTTACGCATAATGAAGAAATAGCTAAAAAAGTTGGAAATATCTATCAAATGAAAGATGGATATTTGCAGAAAGAATAACTTTTAATTATTGACAATCATTGTCGATAAGTGTATACTTAAAGCATGAAAGGAAAGAGGACATATGGAGTATCGTCAAACTAAGCAAAAACAAGCGATATATGATGTAATACGGGGCAAAGATAAATATATGAGTGCCTATGATGTTTATGCTAAAGTTAAAGATGTTTATCCTAATATTGCCTTAAAGACGGTTTATCGTAATCTTAATTTGTTATGTGAGCAGAAATTGATTGCGAAAATTGTTGATGAGGGACAAACGTATTTTGATGGTAATCCTGAGCCTCATTATCATTTGCATTGTACTAAGTGTAATCGTTATTATGATGTTGATTTACCATATAATCATGAATTAGATGAAATGGTTTCTAAAAGATATAATGCGAAAATTACTGGTCATCAATTGATATTTGAAGGTATATGTTCAAAATGTCTAGAAGGAGAATAAAATGGAATTAAAAGGATCAAAGACTGAAAAGAATTTGCAAACTGCATTTGCTGGAGAAAGCCAAGCTAGAAACAAGTATACTTATTTTGCAATGAAAGCTCGTGAAGAAGGTATGGAGCATATTGCTAATATCTTTGAAGAAACAGCTCGTAATGAACAAGAACATGCATATTTGTGGTTTAAACATTTACATGATGGTGTTCCTTCAACTGCTGATTGCTTAAAGATGGCTGCTGAAGGTGAAAACTATGAGTGGACAGATATGTATAAGAACTTTGCAGAAGTTGCTCGTGAAGAAGGCTTTACAAGAATTGCTGCTCAAATGGATATGGTAGCTAAAATTGAAAAGCAACATGAAGATCGTTATAATGCTTTATTAGCTAATGTTAAAGATGGTAAAGTATTTACTAAAGATGAAGAAGTTGTTTGGAAATGTGAAATTTGTGGTTATACCGTAATTGGGAAAAACGCGCCCGGTGCTTGCCCGTTATGCGGCTATCCTAAATCATTCTTCGAAGTTGAGAAGAAAAATTATTAGAAATAAGCGCTTTATCAAAACTAAGGGCAAAAATTAATTTAGGTATTAAAAAAGGCTGTGTAAAACCTTTTGATGAATAATCAGGTTTTACACGCCTTTTTTGTTAATATTCAGAATTTAAAATATAATCAATTTGGTTAATTATCTCCGCGATGATAACGAATTTTCATATGTTCAGAAGCATTTTTAAGGATTTTATCTAATGCTTTATCAGATTCAGATTTGACCATGTTAATAATTTTATTATTGGCTTCTTTCAAAATATTAACATCAGCACCCTCTTGAATTTTAGCATCATATTCATATAAGAATTGTTGACCTTGATTCATTACTGCATTGAGATATCGTTCATCAAATAATAGTGCATTACCCATATGCGCATCCGTTAGAGCAGCAATAATTCGACTGTGCCAATACATATAATCAGTAGAGACAGTATCAGTTGTTCCGCTAATATATTTAGGGAATTCATCAACATTAGAATATATAGGGAAGCAGCAAGTAAATCCACTACCACCCATTGATAACCATTCTACACCTTGAATAGCTTTTGGTAGATATCCACGAATTTGCATGATGCCACAAACATCGCTATTTGGAACGGCTATAGTACGATATTTACCTTTATTAATTGCGTATTTATCATATGGATCATAAGAAGTTCCTTGATAGTATGATCCTAATAAGTAGCGGACATCAGCTATAGTAATTTTTCTTTCTGGAACAAAAGACCATGGAATATCATTGCTTTCTGGAGTAAAATCGGCATTTTCCCCATCCCATTTGTATTTACGTGGTTGTAAATATCTACCCATAAACCAAGCACGAGGAGTGTTATAAATATGATCAGCATCAGAATTTGAGCCAAATGCTAAACGAGGATTGAAATTGTTATCCATATCTAGGGCTAAATGATATTTTGTTATAAACTCTTTTAAGTCAGCTGAACATAGATTTGCTTCTTGTTTTCCATAAGCATCTTCAAAGTCAAAATTATCTAGACCAAATTGATTTGGCATAATGACTACACGATCATCAGGTACTCTTTTAGCAATCCAATGATGACCACCAATTGTTTCCATCCACCATATTTCATTCGCATCGGCAAATGCCATACCATTAGCTTCATAAGTGCCATATTTTTCTAATAAGGATGCAGTGCGTAAAACACCTTCACGTGCTGTGCGAATATATGGTAGTACTAAAGTTACTAAATCTTCTTCGCCAATACCTCCAGGTATTTCTTTGCTATTGCGTCCTTTCTTGGCTTGATAACATACATAAGGATCAGCACCAATAACTCGAGGATTACTAGTAATAGTCTCGGTAGCTGTCATGGCTACATTGGCTTCATTGATGCCACAAGCTGGCCATACGCCATTAGTTTGTGTTACATTTGGACAATCAGTATAACGCAAAGCATTTTCAGGTAATTCTACTTTTAAACGAGAAATAACGGTTTTATAAGTTGTTGTTTTAGTTTTAGCAGGATGAGATAAAATTCTTTTGGCCTCAAAGCCACCATCATCATTTCTAGCAATAATGGTAGAACCATCATGAGTAGCTTTTTTACCAACTAAAATTGTTGTACAAGGCATAATAATCTCCTTTCAAAATCTTTACTTATGATTATTATACTATCATAGCTAATCAAAAAAATATTAAAAATTTGTCTAAAAAAATGATTGTAGGGGTCTATTTTCGGCCGACTGGAGCTATATACAATTCATTTTTTTTATTTTACAATTAAATCAAGTTAATAAGGGAGGATATATTAAATGAAAAAATTATTAACAATTATTTGTACATTTTTATTATGTGTATCACTTGGAGTAAATGCAAAAGACTCACCAAATGCTTGCCAAGCGCTATCTGATGAAAGACAAGTATGTGCTATTAATGAAGAAGGTGAGTGTGAATGTGCTGACATTATTCAAGTATATAACAATGGTGAACAAGGTGGCGGAAAGTAGATGGAAATTACACAACTTGAAGTAACCTTTTGTAAAGAACTTTATAGGGAGATTGATACACAAATATTAGCTAACACTTTAGGTATACATAAATCAACATTATATGACATTGACTCAGGCAGAAGAAAAATGTCAGATGAATTATTTAATAAACTAA
>CASEWY010000108.1 GCA_949291625.1 uncultured Bacillota bacterium | reverse complement strand
ACATCAGCTTCCAACAATGCTAAACGAATCTCTTTTAGCATCGCTTCCATATTATCATCAGTAAGTTTACCTTTGCCACTAATATTTCTTAATGCTTTATTTAATCTTTCACTTAATGAATCAAATGCCATAATTGTATCTCCTATATCAAATTCCCTTTGATTATATCATATTTTATATGCTTCATAAAAAATAAATAAGCTTCATAAGAAGCTTAAGAAATAAAAGAAACTTTTTCAGCAATTAATTCAACATTATGATAGCTATGATCTTTATCTTTTTGATAAATGGTATCTTGAATTCTTCCTTTGATAGCTACCACATCGCCTTCTTTGCAACAATCTGAACACATCTGAGCAATTCCACGCCATAAAGTTACATTAAATAAATCAAAGCTAATAGAACCATCACTATTACGAAATGGCCTTTCGCTTTCTATTACTAAAGTTGCAACCATATTACCTTGACTAGTTTGCTTAATTTGTGGTAATTCTTTTACTTTTCCTACTAATGTAAATACATTTAACATCTTTTATCCTCCTCATATGCACAAAAATTATCCCAAAATATCTCAAAGAAAACAAAAGATTAAATGAGTATATAATTCCCAAAAAAAGCAAATACCACCTTTGATATTTGCTTTTATATATCATTTATATCAATTTTCACTATTTTTATCAATTATTACCAACGATTGATTATCAATATTTAAATTATGATATAAATTATAACAATCTTCTACGCTAATACTTTCAATAATCTTCAATAAAGCAAAAATAGTTAAACCATTTTTCATATTACGAAAATGTTGAATCGTAATATTTTCTACTTTATTAAAAGTACGCATAACACTACCATAATAGCGATTTTTTAATTGATCTAAACTTTTTTTATTAATATTATTTTCTTTTAAAAATAATAATTGTTGATTGATAAATTTTACAAAGCCTTCAGCATCTTTAGTTTCATCCACAAAAATCATCAAGCTATGATCTTTAGCATTTTCATTATCATAATAGAATAATGGAGAAATCTTCTTTTCATCTATCCACTTTTGAAAATCTTTATTCATGCTAGAAAAATGAGCCTCTAACATCATCCTTAAAATCCATTCATCTTTAATTAGCTTATTTATATCATCATCATTTATTTTAAGCTTTATACCCAACGCAACGCGAGGAATCTCTATATCCATTTGAACATGTGCATTAGTTTTAAATACATTTTCCTCTTCTTTTTCTATATAACGTTTTAAAGATATAAATTTTCCAAATTGCTTGCGCTTTTGATTTTCATTTATAACATTAAATAAATGTTTAGGATCTAGAGGAGTCGCAATGATTAAATACATATTTTGCGGATGGTAATTCATATGATAACAATCTTCCAATTGTTTTCTATTAGTCGCATAAACACTATCATGACTACCACCAATATCATTGCGTAAAGGATGCTTATGATATAATGCTTTGAAAGTTTCAAAAACAACACGGGAATCAGGCATCTGTAAATACATTTGCAATTCTTGATCAATTATTCCTTTTTCTTTTTCAACTGAAGCATCAGTAATATTTAAACTTTGAACAAAATCTAATAGAAGTTCTAGTGGTTTATCAATATTTTGCGCACTTGTATCAAAATAATAACAAGTTTCTTCATATGAAGTAAAAGCATTCACATTACAACCAAGTTTACTAAATTCTTCCATTACATCACTATGATCAGATTCAAACAATTTATGTTCCAAAAAATGCGCTATTCCACTAGGCATTCTAATAATATTACCTTTATCATCCTGTTGATTTAGATCTAAACTACCATAAGGTACACCAAGCAAGCAAGAACTAGTATGATAATCCTTTTTATGCCATATAACAACCCTTAAGCCATTATCACAAGATCCTTCATAATATGTTTCTTCGAAATCTTCATTAAAATGTTTAATCATAGTTATCTCCCTTTTGTGCTAAGACATAAGTCAATTTTAGTTCAACATCATTAAAAGCAGCCTTTATGCTATCTTTAGTAACATTTTGAATATCTTCAATAATTTTTGCTGTTGTACGATTATCATGAATAATACTTTCTCTAAAAGCATTCCACATTAAACTAGCGATACTATCTTCACTTTGGCGATAATTATTAATATACATTTGCTTAGTAGTTTCTAAAAGTTCATCGGAAAATTCCCCATTTTTCATCTTATTTAATTGTTCTTCAATTAATAATTTAATTTTAGAAAGATTCTCGATATCAAAACTAGTTCCAACCCTAATAATTCCATCATAAATTTTATAATCCGAAAAAATAGAATAACATAAAGAATTTTTTTCACGCACTTCTTGAAATAATAAAGAAGTAGGCAACAAACCAAAAATACCATTACCAACTATCATACTCGCATAATCTTGCGATATGGAAGTGCGATTACATGAATATAACTGAACTAAATTAGATTGGGTAACCTGACGATATTCTACGATATCGTCAAAATTATTTCTTTTGTTGACATATACTAATTGCTTATCTACTATTCTAGGTTTAAAACTAAATTGTTCATTAAAATATGCTAGGCATTGTTTATCATCTACATCTCCAACCACAAAGAAGTCTATGGCCATATTATCTATCATATCTTGATATTTATATTTTAAATGTTCATAGTCTAATTCATTTACATCTTCAAACTTATATATACATTGTTTTTGAAGCATATCACCAAAAATTTCATATGCTCTATTATTCGCAAAAATTGCTGGATCATCATTAACCGTATTAATATTTAACTTTAAAATTTCTTTTGTCTCTTCAAAAAGATGTTTACCTTTTTCTTCATCATAAAATTTAGGTTGCAAAATAAAAGATGCTAATAAATTAAATTGTGCTTTTAAAAGATCTTTATGTACAAACTTCCCATTTAAAACACTGCAAATGAAGCGTAAAATTAGCATTTGTCCACGCTTTTCAATTTTAACATTTAGTTTTGCGCCATATAATTCATCTAAAATATTACTAACTTTTTGCTTATTATCATATGGCATACAACTATCTTCTAAAAATTGACACAAAGCATAATAATATACATCATCTTTGCCATCTAATGGTTTAGAAAATATAACTTCAATATTAACATCTTTATATTTAGGAGTTTTTTCAACATGGAATTCTACTCCATCAACTATTTTATAATTAAGCATATTTTTCCTCCATCTAAAAAGCCGAATGATCTTAAGATCAATTCGACTTCGTTATTAATTATCGTTTACCTGCATCGTAAATCTGTCCAGATGCCTTAGGACCAACGGCCTTACCACTAAAGATAATCAAGGCAATTATGGTCAATACATAAGGAATACAAGAGAAGAATTCCGATGGAATAAGATTTAGTATAGGAATCATACTAGCATAAACACCTAAGGCACTAGAGAAACCAAAGAATAATCCGGCACCTAAAGTACCTAATGGATTCCACTTACCAAAGATTAATGCTGCGATGGCAATGAAGCCCACACCATGAATACTACTTGCAGTATATTGAATACCATTAGTTAATACCATGATTGCACCAGCTAAACCAGCAAATGCACCAGATATCATAACTGCTGCATATCGTGTTTTATAAACATCGATACCCATACTAGCTGCCGCATGAGGATTTTCACCACAAGAACGCATACGTAAACCAAAACGTGTTTTATAAACAATAAACCAAGTTACTACAACTAAAATTAATGCAATAAATATCGTTGGGTAAATTCCTGTAAATGCTTCTCCAATTACAGGAATATCACTAAGCAAAGGAATCTCTTTCATCTTAGAAATACCCTTAGAGAAAGCCACAGTTCTTTGTTGACCAAAGATAATTTGACACAAATAAACCGTAATACCCGTAGCTAGTAAGTTAATAGCTGTACCAGCAATAGTATGATCAGCCTTAAAATTAATCGTACTAACTGCTAATAATAATGAATAAATAATACCAACAACTAGTCCAGCCAACAATCCTAGCCAACCTGCATATGGCCCAAAAGTAGGATGACTTTCCAATAATACACATACTGTAGCACCAGCAAATCCTCCGACCATCATAATACCTTCAATACAAATATTAACAATACCACTACGCTCAGAAAATAATCCACCTAAAGCAGCAATGATAATAGGAGTAGCTACCATTAATGTAGCAGGAACCATAGAAATTATGATACTCATTGAACATCACCTGCTTTCTTACTTTGAGCTTTACCTTTTCTTAATTCAATCTTGGTTAATACATATTTAATAGCATATTGAATAGCCACAAAGAATACAATGGAAGAAGAAATGATATCACCAATTTCTTTAGGAATACCACTAGTTTGCAATAATGGTTGAGTTACTTTTAATAGACCAAATAATAAACCTGAAAGCAAGATACCAATAGCATTACATCCACCAACTAATGCAACTGATATACCATCAAAACCATAGTTTTCAGCAGCACTCATTACTCTACCATATCCGAATGTTCCTTGTAAGATAACTGCTCCTGCTAAACCAGCAAAGAAACCTGAAATCATGATAGATAAGATTGTACTCTTATTAACTTTGATACCAGCATATCTAGCACCTTCTTTATTAAATCCTGTTGCACGTAAGCTATAACCAAATGAAGTTTTTTCAATAATAAACCAATAAGCTATTACACAGATAATAACTAAAATAAAGCCCCAATGCAAACGTGAATGATTAGTTATACTAGATAAAAATTCACTACTCAAACTAGCATTAGCTGGTATATCAACTGTTCTAGTAGTAGTTGATTCAGGTAAACCTTTCAAGAAATAGTTTGCTCCATATAATGCTGTATAGTTTAACATAATACCTGTAACAACTTCACTAATATTAAAGCGACATTTTAAAATACCAGGTATAAATGCCCATAAAGCACCAGCTAAGCCTCCAGCAAATAAACAAACAATAACACCTACAACTGGTGGCATTGGCACCAATATTGCCACCATACAACTAGCTAAAGAACCAACGATAACTTGTCCTTCAGCACCGATATTAAACATACCACAACGATAAGCAAATCCAATAGCCAAACCCGTTAAAATAATTGGCATTGAACTAACTAAAAACTCGCCAGGATAACGTAAATTTAAACCACTAGAAGGTTTAGAAAAATCAAAACCTGTAGCACTTTTTACTAAGCCATTAAATAGTGCACCAACATCTTGCCCAGAAATAATTAAGATGATACATCCAAGCAATATACCAAGGATAATAGCAATCACAGGTATTAATATCTTTTCATATTTTTTACTCATGATCACTTACCCCCTCAACTTTCTGACCAGCCATCATTAATCCTAATTGTTTTTCATCAGTATCACTAGCTTTTACCACACCAGTAATTCCACCATTATACATAACGATTATACGATCGCTCAAGCTTAAGATTTCATCTAATTCAAAGGAAACTAATAATACTGCTTTTCCTTTATTTCTTTCCGCAACAATACGTTTATGAATATATTCAATAGCCCCAACATCCAAACCTCTTGTAGGTTGAACAACTATCAATAATTCAGGACTACGATCGATTTCTCTAGCAATTATAGCTTTCTGTTGATTTCCTCCCGACATACTTCTAGTTATAGTTTCCTTACCTTGTCCACTACGTACATCAAATTCATCAATCAATCGATCCGTATATTCATCAATTTTACTAAATTGCAAGATACCATTATTACTAAATTTACCATCATATTCATGAATAATCATATTTTCTTTCAATTTAAAATCTAATATCAATCCATGTTTATGACGATCTTCAGGCACATGACCAATACCACAATTAAGTTTTTCTTTAACTGTTAAATCGGTAATATTTTGTCCTTTAAACAAAATCTCACCCTTTTCAACTTTAGACAAACCAGTCAAAGCATAAACCAAATCCGTTTGACCATTACCATCAATACCCGCAATACCAACGATTTCACCCTTAGCAACGCTAAAGCTCATACCTTTAACCGCATCTAAATCACGACTATTTTTAACCCATAAATCTTTAACTTCTAATACTTTTTCTCCAACTTCAATTTCTGGTTTTTCTACCGTAAAATCAACTTCACGACCAACCATCATTTCCGCCATTTCTTTTTCACTAGTACTAGCAACATCAACGGTACCAATATATCTACCACGACGTAATACTGTACACTTATCAGCAACCTCTTTAATTTCTTTTAATTTATGCGTAATTAAAATAATGGTCTTACCTTCTTTTTTCAAATTACGCATAATTTCAATTAATTCTTCAATTTCATTAGGTGTCAACACTGCTGTAGGTTCATCAAAAATTAAAATATCAGCATTACGATATAACATTTTTAATATTTCTACCCTTTGTTGCATACCAACTGTGATATCTTCAATTTTTGAATATGGATCAACATCCAAACCATATTGTTTAGATAATTCCAAAATTTTCTTTGAAGTTTCCTTTAAATCAACAGTTTTATACTTAGTCAAAGGTTCTTTTCCCAGAATGATATTTTCCGTAACAGTAAAACAATCTACCAACTTAAAATGTTGGTGCACCATCCCGATTCCTAATCTATTCGCATCATTAGGATCATTGATACTAACTTCATTTCCATTTATCTTAATGATTCCACTAGTTGGTTGATATAAACCAAATAGTATTGACATCAATGTTGATTTACCAGCTCCATTCTCACCCAATAAAGCATGAATTGAGCCTTTTTCAACTTGCAATGTTACATTATCATTAGCTTTGATACCTGGAAATTCTTTAGTAATATTAAGCATTTCTACAGCATATTCCATTTAGCAAGTACCCCTTCTAATAAACTTTTACGTAATAATTATATCATTGTAAAAAACAATAATAAATAAAAAAAGGAATTATAATAATTCCCCTTTCAAAAATTCTTGTAATTGATCTAAATGATCATATACCCACTTACGACCTTCCTCATAAGTATTTCTTAATGCATCAACATCTTTCTCTGTTGAATTTAAACGATGCGAAGGATTAATTATAATCGCCTTTCCTTCTTGTTGTAATTTCTTACACAATTTAACTTGCAAATTATAAAGTTTATAACGATTACGCAACTTAAATGCAACCTTAGGATATTTACGACGCATAATCTTTTCAACAATTCTAGTATTACGATCAAATTCTTTAACAAAATCATCAGGTTGAGTCAAAACAATAATATGCTTTTGATTACCATCATCCATCGCTTTAGCAATCGGAATAGAATCAGCAACTCCCCCATCAAAATATTCATTACCATTAATCTTAACTGCAGGAAAAATGCCTGGAACTGCACATGTAGCTTTATAAACTTCATTATGTATCGAAGTCTTTAAACCATCTAGATATTCTGCTAAGCCAGTTCGGGCATTAGTAGCAACAACTTTTAAAGTACCTGGATAACGATAATAAGTAGCATAATCAAATGGTATTAAATCCATCGGAATTTTTTCAAAAATAAAATCTACACCAAACAATGACTTATCTTTGATGAAATTATTAAGACCTGTATAACGTTGATCTTGACGATATTTTTCCATGATTTCCATATTGCGACCATGTTGTCTAGAAATATAGCTAGCACCATTAGAAATACCTGCTGATACCCCTATTACATATGGAAACATCATATTATTTTCTAAGAAAGCATCTAGTACTCCTGCTGTAAATATAGCCCTAAAAGTTCCGCCTTCTAAAACTAAACTTGCCATTAAATCACTTCCTTCATCTAAATATTAGGCAAGGATACTCTAACTTCTATAAGTTAGAGAGGAATTGCCTGCTCCTTTCTTCTTTTAAATAACTATTCCTTGCACTTAGCAATTCCAATTTCTTATAACTTATTGCTGCATTTACTTTACTAC
>CASEWY010000107.1 GCA_949291625.1 uncultured Bacillota bacterium | reverse complement strand
AACAGTTGGTAGTGAAATTCATCCGATGACTGAAGCACATTTTATCGAGTTTGTTGTATTAGAAACAGCTAAAGGTTTTAGAATTGCATACTTGAACCCAAATGATGTTCCTACGGTAGAATTTTATGCTGATGAACCAGTAATTGCAGTATATGCATATTGTAATTTACATGGTTTGTGGAAAACAAGCGTATAATTAAGGATTAATAAGGCTTAATCATTATGATTGAGCCTATTTTTTTATGCTTAATATAACAATGATTTATTCTTTTTTTTCTATTTATGTGTTAATATATAATGGTTGATTAAAGAGGAAAATAGTAAGATGACAAAACAAGAATTTAGTATAGACTTTCATGGAAGAAAGTTAAAAATTGAAACTGGTGAAATTGCCAAACAAGCTGGGGGATCAGTTTTAGTTAGATATAATGATACAGTAGTCTTATCATGTGCTACTGCTAATCATGAACCTAAAGATACTGATTTTTTCCCACTTACTGTAAGTTATGAAGAAAAATTATATTCAGTTGGTAAGATACCTGGAGGTTTCTTACGTCGTGAAGGTAGACCAAGTGAACATGCTACATTGACTGCTCGCTTGATTGATAGACCTATTCGTCCGTTGTTTGCTGAAGGTTTTAGAAATGAAGTTCAGGTAGTTAATACTGTTTTATCTGTTGATCCTGATTGTTCAAGTGAAATGGCAGCAATGTTTGGGGCTAGCTTAGCTTTATGTATTTCAGATATTCCATTTAATGGACCTATTGCTGGGGTTGTAGTTGGTAGAGTAGATGGTAAATTAATTATTAATCCTAGTGTTGAAGAAATGGAAAAATCTGATATTAATTTAACGGTTGCTGGTACTAAAGATGCAATAAATATGGTTGAAGCTGGAGCCAAGGAAGTTAGTGAAGAAGATATGCTTCAAGCTTTGATGTTTGGACATGAAAATATTAAAACTTTGTGTGCATTCCAAGAAGAAATAATCGCTAAATGTGCTAAAGAAAAAATGGAAGTTGTATTATATGAAATCGATCCAAAAATTAAGCAATTAGTTGATGAAAATGGAAAAAAAGATATTGAAGAAGCAGTAAGCATCAAAGGTAAATTAGAAAGATATGGCAAAATTGATGAATTGATTGCTGAAATGTGTGATATGGTAGCACAATTACCTTATGATAGTGAGAAGGAAAAAGATAAAGCAATTAAACAATGTCATGAATATTGTGTTGAAATTGAAGCACAAGAAGTTCGTCGTTTAATTAGTGTTGATAAAATTCGTCCAGATGGTCGTAAATTAGATGAAATTAGACCTTTAAATTCGCAAGTTGATTTATTGCCAAGAGCTCATGGAAGTGCATTATTTACTCGTGGGGAAACTCAAGTATTATCAGTTACTACTTTAGGTGCTTTAGGTGATAATCAAATTATTGATGATTTAACAGAAGTTGAAGAAAAACGCTTTATGCACCATTATAATTTCCCTCCTTATTCTGTTGGTGAAACAGG
>CASEWY010000106.1 GCA_949291625.1 uncultured Bacillota bacterium | reverse complement strand
GAGAGGATCGAACTCCCATCCGCGGTTTTGGAGACCGATATACTACCATTGTACTACACCCCTATGGTGACTCGTACGGGATTCGAACCCGTGAATGACGCCGTGAAAGGGCGCTGTGTTAAGCCACTTCACCAACGAGCCTTATTTAGTTGCCTAAGTATGATATCATAAGTGAAAAAATAATTCAATACAAAACTAATAATTTTAATTATAGGATCAATAATAAATTATAGATAAATAATATCGTTCCCATTGCCATAGCTCCAGGTAAAAAAGAAGTTGTTTGATTATATGAATAGCTTAAAAAGGCTACTTGAATGCTGATAAATACAAAACTTCTTATCCAGTCGTTTAAAGAAAAAGGTACAAAGGCAATAGTAAATATTAGGCCAAAGATAATTCCTGAAAAGGCGATTACTAGCGGTTCTTTATCTTTTATGCTTAGATGATCAGTTAGGCATTTATAAAAAATATTTACTAGAATAGCCATAATAAAAGTATATGCAATAAAAAACAAAGGCATAGCAACTAAATAATTATTTATAAGTGTTGGATCTATAGTAGGAATATATCCTTTTAAAAAGAAATGATTGACTGCATAAAGAAGGCTAAAAAAGATTAGACCTATAAAATAAAAAATAATGGATTCTTTAAAATTCTTTTTTATACGATTATAGTGTAAAGCCAAAAGATCATAATCATATATAAAAATAATACAGCCGATAACATTTATTAAGATGGTATAGCTTATTGTTTTATTTTCAATAAAATAATTAATAACAGGATATAGTATTGGGATTAGTAGTGAAAGGATTATGGTTATTATTATGCGTTTTATGCTTAATGTTGATTTTGATATAGTCATAAAATTTGTTCTCCTTGTCCTTTGTATTTTACTAAATTGTTAAAAAAAAAGCAAAAGTTTATAAAAAATGGTAAAAATTAATGAAAAGTGTAGGATTTTTGGAAATTTGTTATTAATTATATTAATAAAGAAAGGAGGATGCAGATTATGAAATTGAATCCTAATCTTACCTATGCCGAAAAAAGAATAATAATAGGATATTTTGCGAATCTTTATAATCAAGCTGTTGCCCGTGAGGAGTTAAGAAAAATTAATCGTCATAGTAATATAAGTGCTAATGAAAATGATAAGACATTAATTTTTTTGATGGATCATGCTTTATCTCATGTCAGTAGAGAAACACAATTGATTATTAGACATGAATTTATTTACAAAAGTCCTGATAGTTGGTATTTGGATTATTTTTCTAAGACAAGCTATTATCGATTTCGTTTGCTTGCGGTTGATGAATTTATTAATTGTCTTAATATTTAAACAATGTTAAAATATGATTAATAAAGGATGATACGCGAAAGGATGATGAGAATGGTTTTAAAAGGTATCGCTGCTTCACAGGGGATTGCAATTGCTAAAGTATATAAATTGCAACAGCCTGTTTTAACTATTAGTAAACAGGAGGCTAATGTTGAAGAAGAATTAGCTAAATTAGAAAAGGCATTTGCTAAAACAATTAGTGATATTGAAGCTATTAAAGATAGAGCTTCAGCTAATTTATCTGAAGAAGAATTAGCAATTTTTGATGCCCATTTAATGATGGCTAATGACCCTGAAATGAAGGGGCAAATTGAGCAAATGATCAAAGATCAAAGTGTTAATGCTGAATATGCAACTCAAGAGGTTGCTAATATGATGGTAGCTATGTTTGAAAGCATGGACAATGATTATTTCAAAGAAAGAGCTGCTGATGTTAAAGATGTTACATTTAGATTACAATGTAATATTGTAGGGGCTGTAATTCCTGATCTTACTGCTATTGATGAAGAAGTTATTATTGTTGCTGAAGATTTAACTCCATCAGATACAGCTCAATTAAATAAAAATTATACTAAAGGTTTTGCAACTGCTATTGGTGGTAGAACATCACATAGTGCTATTATGGCTAGATCTTTGGAAATTCCAGCAGTTGTTGGTTGCAAAGGCATCTTAGAAGAAGCAAATCATGGAGATATGTTAATTCTTGATGCTGTAGAAGGTAAAGTTATTATTAATCCTTCAGATGAATTAGTTAAGGAATATCTAGAAAAGAAAGCTAAATTCGAAGAAGAAAAAGAAGCTTTAAAAGTTCTAGTTAATCAAAAGAGTGTTACCGTTGATGGACATGAAGTAGAAATTGCTGGTAATATTGGAACACCTAAAGATGTTGATGGTGTCTTGACTAATGGTGGTGAAGGTGTTGGTTTATATCGTACGGAATTCTTATATATGGATTCTGAAAATGATTTTCCTTCTGAAGATGAACAATTTGAAGCTTATAAGACTGTATTAGAACATATGGAAGGTAAGAAGGTTGTTATTAGAACTTTGGATATCGGTGGAGATAAACGTTTAAATTATTTTACTTTCCCTGAAGAAATGAATCCATTCTTAGGATATCGTGCTATTAGATTGTGCTTAGATCGTACAGATATTTTCCGTACACAATTAAGAGCTTTGATTAGAGCTAGTGCTTATGGACGTTTATGCATCATGTTCCCTATGATTGCTACTTTGAATGAATTTAGAAATGCAAAAGCAATTTTTGAAGAAGAAAAAGCTAAATTGGTTGCTGAAGGAGTTAAGATTGGGGATAAGATTGAAGTGGGAATGATGATTGAAATTCCTGCTGCTGCAGTATTAGCAGATAAATTTGCTAAAGAAGCTGATTTCTTCTCAATTGGTACTAATGACTTAGTTCAATATTCTATGGCAGCTGATAGAATGAGTGAAAAAGTTTCTTATCTATATCAACCATTGAATCCATCATTATTACGTTTGATTAAAATGGCTATTGATGGTGCTCACAAAGAAGGCAAATGGTGTGGTATGTGTGGTGAGATGGCTGGTGATGAATTAGCTGCTCCAGTTTTATTAGGCCTTGGCTTGGATGAATTCTCTATGAGTGCTTCTAGTATTTTAAGAGCTCGTAAGATGATTAGATCATTATCTAAAGCTGAAATGACTGAATTAGCTGCAAAAGCTATTGAATTAGAAACAATGGATGATGTTGTTGAACTTGTAAAAAATAGCTTAAAATAAATTATAAAATAGTATAAAATAAAGAGTGTGATTATTCACGCTCTTTTT
>CASEWY010000105.1 GCA_949291625.1 uncultured Bacillota bacterium | reverse complement strand
TTTTGCAAAAGTAGGTATATATAATGTTGTAGCAACTTTGGGTACAGCAATTACAGCTAAACAATTAAATTTGATTAAGCAATGTAGTATGAATTTAATTCTAGCCTATGATGGTGATACTCCAGGACAAAATGCTATTTATAAAGCAGGAATAATGGCAATCGATAATGGTTTTAATGTAAGTGTCTATCGCAATGATACACAATTTGATCCTGATGAAATTATTCAAAATAAAGGCGTAGATTATTTACAAAAAACTATTTCAGAGCCTTATGCTTGGATGGAATTTGTATTTAAATATTTACAAAAGAAATATAATTTAGAAATTTATAGTGAGAAAAAAGAATTTATTAATGAAATCATTGAACAGATAAAAAAATTAAAAGATGAATATGATCGTTTAAATTTTAAACATCAATTAGAAAATATAACCGGTTTTAGTTTAGGAAATATGTTAGATGTTCCTAAACAACAAACAAAAGTTTTGAAAATTCAAAATGCTAAAGTTAGTAATGGCTTATATGATGCACAAATTCAAATCTTAAATGCCATGTTACAAAATTTTGATGCTATAGAGATATTCTTGAATAATTTGGGTTTTTTACCTGATGATGATTGCCAATTATTAGCAATGATGATTATTGATGAATATCGCCAGAATAAAAAGATAGATGCTTCAAAGCTTTTTGATCAAATCGAAGATGAAAATGTCCAATCGCTTTTAATTAAGATTATAAATGATACTTTAGATGAAGCATATAGTGAGGATAGACTCAATGGAGCTATTAAAAGAATAAAGATATATATGCTAGAAACAAGAAGTAAACAAATTAAAAAGCAATTGGGTTCATTAAATGATCTTACAGCTAAGCAAGAATTGATGGAGCAACTAAATAGTAACTATAAGGAGTTGAGGAAACTTTATGACGAAAAAGAATGAAGAAAAAAAATTAGAAAATGGTCATGTTAAATTTGAAACGACAAAAGGTAAAGGTAAAAATAAACAAATTTTAACCTTAGATGAATTAAAAGATGAATTTAAAAAGGCTTATGATACTAATAAAGTTTTATATCAAGCTGATGTATTAGAAGCTTTAGACAAGATTGATCTAAATGAAAATCAAACAGAAGATCTTTATGATTGGTTCAATCAAATGGGTATCAATTTAACAGAAGATGAAGATATTGATGTTGCTAATGTAAATGATAATGATTTAGATGATTTTGATGATGACAATTTGGATGCTGAAGACATTGATACTAGTATTTTAGACAATACATTATTAGGTATTGATGTAGGTAATGCGCCTGTAAAGATTAATGATCCAGTTAAAATGTATTTGAAAGAAATTGGACGTGTTCCATTATTAAAACCAGATGATGAATTAGAAATTGCTAAAAGAATTGAAAATGGTGATGAAGAAGCTAAAAATATCTTGATTTCTAGTAACTTACGTTTAGTTGTTTCGATTGCTAAAAAGTATGTTGGTAGAGGCATGTTATTCTTAGATTTAATTCAAGAAGGTAATATGGGTTTAGTTAAAGCAGTAGAAAAATTTGATTATCGTAAAGGATTTAAATTTTCTACTTATGCTACTTGGTGGATTAGACAGGCAATTACTCGTGCTATTGCTGATCAAGCTAGAACAATTCGTATTCCTGTACATATGGTTGAAACTATCAATAAATTAACAAGAATAGAAAGACAATTAGTACAAGATTTAGGACGTGATCCTACTGCAGAAGAAATTGCGGAGAAGATGGAAGGTATTACCCCTGAAAAGGTAAGAGAAATTAAAAAGATTGCCTTAGATCCTGTTTCTTTAGAAACACCTATTGGTGAAGAAGATGATTCGCACTTAGGAGATTTTATTGAAGATAAGGATGCTATGAGCCCTGATCAATATGCTAATAACCAATTATTAAAAGATGAAATTAATAAAGCATTATCGGAGTTGACGGAAAGAGAAGAAAAAGTTTTAAGACTTCGTTTTGGTCTATATGATGGTAGAACTAGAACCTTGGAAGAAGTTGGTAAAGAATTTAATGTTACGCGTGAACGTATACGTCAAATAGAAGCTAAGGCTTTACGTAAATTAAAACATCCAACTCGTTCTAAACGTTTGAAAGACTTTAGAGAGAAATTATAATGCTTAATAAACGTTTAAAAGCGATTGCTCAAATGCTTGAGCCATGTGAAACAGTAGCTGATATAGGTTGTGATCATGCTTTTTTAGCTATTTATTTAATTGAAAATGATATCGCTAAAAAAGTATATGCTACCGATGTAGCTAATGGTCCTTTAAATATTGCTAAGACAAATGTAACAATGGCAAAACTTAGTGATAAGATAGAATGTCGTTTGAGCAATGGTTTTGATAATATTCCTAATGATTTAAATGCTGCTATTATCGCTGGAATGGGATATCATACGGCTAAAATGATTTTAGAAAATGCAAACGATCGTTTGGAAAAATTAGATCAGATTATCGTTCAAATTAATACAGACGTAGAATTGTTTAGGAAATGGATTAGTAATAATTGTTATACTATTGAAGATGAAAAGATAGTTTTTGATCGTAAATATTATACGATTATTAAATTTAATACTAAATTTTCTAAATCCTTAAGCGATGAACAGATTGAATTTGGTCCTTGTTTATTAACTAAACATGAACCTGAATTTATTGATTATTTAAAAAATAAATTAATAACGTTTAAAACAATTGCTAATAAGATAACTACCGATGTTGACAAAAAAAAGATAATCGATAAAAAAATTCAACAATATGAATCAGTTTTGAATAATATTATAGCTAAATAGCCTTTTGAAAATGAATTCAAAAGGCTTTTAAAATATAAAAAAACTGTTGGCAATGACCAACAGTAATGATTTTGTTTAATTATTTAACTGAATTAACAGCTTTTGCTAAACGTGATTTTTGACGAGCAGCATAGTTGCTATGTTTGATATTGCTAGCAACTGCTTTATCTAATAATTTATTAGCGTTATCAAATGCTTTAACAGCAGCTTCTTTATCATTAGCTTCAACAGCTACTAATACGTTTTTAATAGCAGTTTTTAATGCTGTTTTTTCACCTTGTTTTGCATTTTGTTTTTTAAGGTTAGTGATAGCACGTTTCTTTTGAGATTTAATATTAGCCACAAGTACACCTCCTATAATTGCCTTATGATTATAGCAAACTTAGTAATTTTTTGCAAGAATATGATATAATCATATAGTTAATAAATGAAGGGAAGAAAGTATATGAAAGATATAAGAATCATATTTATGGGAACACCAGTGTTTTCTTGCAGTATTTTACAGACTTTGCTTGATGAAAAATATAATGTTGTTGCGGTTGTTAGTCAACCTGATAAGAAAGTTGGAAGAAAACAATTGCTTCAAGAAACACCAGTTAAAAGTTTAGCTTTAAAATATAGTATAGATGTGTTACAAATGGATAGTATAAAGGAAGAATATGAAAAAGTTTTAGCTTATAAACCTGATTTAATCGTAACATGTGCTTATGGCCAATTTGTTCCTAGAGTTATTTTAGATTATCCTAAATATGGTTGTATAAATGTACATGCTTCCCTTTTGCCTAAGCTTAGGGGAGGAGCACCTATTCATAAGGCGATTATCAATGGCGATAAAACTACTGGTATTACTATCATGCAGATGATTCCTAAAATGGATGCTGGAAAAATGTATGCCAAAAAGGAAGTAACAATTGAAGATGATGATACGACAAGTATCTTGCATGATAAGTTGATGGTTGCTGGTTCCACATTATTAAAAGAAATGTTGCCTGATTATCTTGAAGGTAAAATTGAAGGTGTTTCGCAAGATGAGTCCTTAGCAACTTTTGCTTATAATATTTCTAAAGAAGAAGAATTTATAAGTTTTAAAAATGATGTTAATGTAACATATAATCATATTCGCGGTCTTATTGATTGGCCAGTGGGATATGGTTTGATTAATGGACAGCGTTTGAAGATTCATAAAGCATGTAAAGTAATATGTAATCATCATGATGCTTTAGGTAAAGCGTTTATGAAAGATAGTATTATTTATGTTGCTTGTGAAAATGGATATATTGGCTTGATAGAAGTTCAATTAGCAGGTAAAAAGAAGATGAGTGCAATGGATTTTTATAATGGTAATAAAGAATTGATTGCAAATTATTATTT
Organism: uncultured Bacillota bacterium; assembly: GCA_949291625.1. GTDB lineage: Bacteria > Bacillota_I > Bacilli_A > Erysipelotrichales > Erysipelotrichaceae > JALEVB01. The sequence continues at coordinate 15 of CASEWY010000105.1, read as the reverse complement.
TGATTAGAGGTAGTA
>CASEWY010000104.1 GCA_949291625.1 uncultured Bacillota bacterium | reverse complement strand
TGCGTTTGGTATCATGTTAGCTAGTTTAGGATATGGACCATTGGCTAGTATTTCTAGTGGTTTGTTTATTTATGCTGGTTCGTTGCAGTTTGCACTTATTGGTTTATTGCAGGCTCATGGTAGTTTGATGCAAGCGGCTATTCTTTCTTTGTTGATTAATGCTAGACATATTTTTTATGGTTTAAGTTTTATTGAGCGTTTTAGAAAGATTGGTTGGAGACGTTATTATATGATTTTTGCACTTACGGATGAGACTTATTCTGTTTTGTGTGATTTGCATACTCCTAGTAGTTTAAATGAAAATAAAGTTATGTTTTTGATTTCTTTATTTAATCATATATATTGGATAATTGGTTGCTTTATTGGGGCTGTTTTAAATGGTATTTTGCCTTTTAATTTAGATGGTATTGAGTTTAGTGCTACAGCTTTTTTTATCATTGTGGTGATGAATCAGTGGCAGCATAATAAAGATCATTTGCCTGCTATTATTGGTTTAATTTGTGGTATTGTTTGCTTAATTATTTTTAAAGCAGATAATTTTTTGGTATTTGCTTTAATTAGTTGTGTTATTTTGCTTTCTATTATTAGGGCTAGGGGTGAAAATCGTGGGTAGTTTATATATAGTTGGAATTATTGTTGTTTGTAGTTTAGTTACTTTGTTTGTGCGTTATTTGCCTTTTGTTTATTTTGGTAATAGGGATTTGCCTAAGAGTATGATTTATCTACAAAATGCTTAGCCTAGTGCCATAATGGTTATTTTAGTTATTTATTGTTTAAAAGATGTGAAACTTGGTTTAAATTTATATAATTTAAAGGAGATAATTGCTTGTTTAGTTGTAATTTTCTTACAATTTTATAAAAGAAATATGTATCTTTCAATTATAGGTGGTACACTTTGTTATATGGTGATATTAAGACTAATCTAACAGGAGGTATTTATGTTAGCTGATTATCATTTACATACTGAATATAGCGATGACTCTTTTTATGATATGGAAAAATGTGTTATTGATGCATGTGAATTAGGTTTTAATGAGATTTGTTTTACCGATCATGTTGATCCAGGTATTAAGGGTGATTGGGGTATTGATGAAGTAGTATATCGAGGTAAAGAGGCGATAATGAATGTTGATTATATTAAATATTTTGCTAGAATTGCTGAGCTTCAAAATAAATATGCTAGTAAGATTGTAATTAAAAAAGGCTTAGAATTAGGTATGCAAGTTCATACAATTAATTATTTTGAAGATTTATTAAAGAAATATCCTTTGGATTTTGCGATTCTTTCGATTCATCAAATTGATAATTTAGAATTTTGGACACATGACTTTCAAAAGAATTATAGTGAGAGTGAGTATTATACTTTATATTATGCACAAATGTATGAATTAGTTACTAAGTTTAAGAATTATTCGGTATTAGGTCATATGGATTTATTGAAGCGTTATGATGAGAAGGATGGTTATGATGCTTTTGGAAATCATAAGGATATAATTAGGGATATTTTAAAAGTAGTTATTAATGATGGTAAGGGTATTGAGTTTAATACTTCTTGTTGGAAATATAAATTGGATGATTATATGCCTTCAGTTAATATTTTAAAATTGTATCGAGAACTTGGGGGTAAAATTATTACTATTGGTAGTGATTCGCATAAAGCTGAGGATTTAGCTAATGGTAATATTTTAAAAGCAAGAGAAATTTTAAAAGATTTGGGTTATGAGACCTTTAATACGTTTGAAAATATGCAACCAATCTTTCATAAGCTATAATAAATAAAGGATTTGTGCTTTATTATCGGCTTAAAAAATAGTATTATATTAGTGGAGGTTGACATGAAATACGCGATAATAATGGCCGCTGGTAAGGGCACACGTATGCAATCTACTTTGCCTAAGGTAATGCATAAAGTTTGTGATAAACCGATGATTGCGCATCTATTGGATAATTTAAAAAAATGTGATGTTGATGATGTTGTCGCAATTGTGGGTTATGGGCATGAATTAATTGAAGAAGCAATGAAAGGTAAATGTGAATTTGCTTTACAAGAACCGCAACTTGGTACAGGGCATGCGGTTATGCAGGCTTCAATGTTGAAGGGTAAAAAGGGTAAGACTTTAGTTATTAATGGTGATTGCCCTTGTATTAAGAGTTCTACTTTTGAAAAATTATTTGATGCCTTGGATGATGCTTCAATGGTAGTTTTAGGAGCTAAACCTGAGGATACAAGAAGTTATGGTCGTCTTATTATTAATGAAGATGGCATGCTTGAAAAAATAGTTGAATTTAAAGATTGTAGTGAAGAAGAAAAAAAGGTTGATGTGATCAATACAGGAATTTATGCATTTGATAATGAATTGTTGTTTGAGAATTTACCTAAAATAACTAATAATAATAAGCAAAATGAGTATTATATTACAGATTTAGTTGAAATTTTTGCTAAACAGGGTTATCCTGTAAAGGCAGTTATTGCAAAAGATGAAAAAGAAGTTGCAGGTATCAACGATAAGATTGAATTGGCTCAGGCTAATAAGTATATGCAAAGTACTATTAATCATGAGTGGATGAGACGGGGTGTTGATATTGTTGATCCTGATACAGCTTATATTTCACCGGATGTAGTAATAGAAGAGAATGTTGTGATTTATCCTGATGTTTTTATTAGCGGTAATTCATTGATAAAAGCTAATACGACTATTATGCCTAATACTTTTATTTCTAATAGTATAATTGGTAATAATTGTTGTATAGATGCTTCTAGGGTTTTGGATACTGAAATATTAGATGGCTCTCACATCGGTCCATTTCAAATATTAGGGGGGAAAGAAAAAAGATGATAAAAGAGACAATCGTTTTTGCATTAAGTTCTAGTGTTGATTTAGCGAATGAAATTGTAGACTTTTTGGGTTTACCAATGGGTAAGATTTCAGTTAAGCATTTTGCGGATGGTGAAATTTTAGTTGAACCTGAAGAGACAGTGCGTGGACGTTCAGTTTATATTGTACAGTCTACTTGTGCACCTGTTACTGAACATTTGATGGAAGTTTTAGTAGCAATTGATGCTTGTAGAAGAGCTTCTGCGGGGGAAATTAATATTGTTATGCCATATTTTGGCTATGCTAGACAAGATCGCAAAGCTAAAGCAAGACAACCTATTACCGCAAAATTGGTTGCGAATTTGTTAGAAGCAGCAGGTGCTGATAGAGTTATTACTATTGATTTGCATGCTACGCAAATTCAAGGTTTCTTTAATATTCCAATTGATGATTTAACAGCTATACCTATGTTGGGTCAATATTTTAAATCAAAGAGATTTGATCCTGAAAATGTAGTTGTAGTTTCTCCAGACCATGGAGGTACAACTCGTGCGCGTAAGTTAGCTGATTCATTGGGTACAACTATTGCCATTATTGATAAGCGTCGCCCTAGACCAAACGTTTGTGAAGCAATGAATGTTATTGGTGATGTAAAAGGTAAAGTTTGTATCGTTGTTGATGATATGTGTGATACAGCAGGTAGTTTGGTTGCTGGATGTAAGATTTTGGCTGAACATGGTGCTACAGAAATTTATGCTGCAGTTAGCCATGGTATCTTCTCTAAGACAGCAGTTGAATTGATTGAAGAGAGTCCTATTAAGGAAATGATTATCACTAATTCTATTCCTTTAAGTCCTGAAAAAAGAGCTAAATCTACCAAGATTAAACAATTGTCAGTGGCTTATATGTTAGCTAAGACAATTGAGGCTATTCAGACTCATGAACCTGTTAGTGATGTTTACGAATTATTTAATGACTAATTATTAGGGCTATTATAGCCCTTTTTTAAATAGGAGGTATTATGAAAAAGTTATTAGTTGGTTTAGCACTTGGCGCGATCGCTTTAGCGGTAGTTGCGACTAAGAAAAATGAAAAGATGAGTGATGCTTTAAAGTTTAAAAAAGCATATGAAAGTGATAATGGTAAAAAAAGAGGTAAGGATGGTAAGGTTATTAGGGTATTAGATATACCTAGAGATAATCCAATTATTTATAGTGATTGTACAAAAATCCTTGAAAAAATGAATAATAATGAAAGCTTTGTAGTATATTTTGGCTTTAGCGAATGTCCATGGTGCAGAAGTTGTATAGAGACGATGATAGATAGTGCTAAAGAGAATAATATTGATAAAGTATATTATGTTGATGTTAAAGATGTTCGTGATAGTTTAGTTGTTGCGGATGATGGTAGTCTAATGATGGTTAAAGAAGCGCATAAAGGCTATGATGAATTAGTGGATAGATTATCTAGTGTATTAGATGATTATATTTTACAAGATAGTGAAGGTAATGAAGTAAATACTGGGCAAAAACGTATCTACGCTCCTAATTTTATAATTGTTAAGGATGGGCAACCATTAGTTAAGATTGATGGTACTAGTAGCTTGCAAAAAGATCCTTATGAAGCGCTTAGTATTGAAATGATTGATGATATGCAAGATATCTTTAAGAGTGCTTTTGATTTATTGAATGATAAATCTGCTTGTGGTATTAAAGGTTGTTAGTGGTGGTATAATTTATACCACCATTTTTAAGTAAAAATGAATAGGTAAATTTTAAATGAAAAAAATAAGATTAATTGAAGGGCTAATATTTTTTTGGGGATGGATTTTAGTATTTTTAGCTGGTGCTGATTTTCCACCACCAATAGGTTTTATTTGGCTTATTCTATTAGTAGGGATACTTGCGATAATTCAAGATTTCTATTTGCGTTATTTAATTAGAAATATTAATAAAAAACATATTTGGCTTAAAAATATCTTTTTATTTTTGCTTGCAGATATAATTGTTTCCAGCATTGTTATACTTACTAATTTTGAATATTATAATGAAATAAGTTTTGCATTAATTTGGATTTTAGTTGTTAGTTTAGTATCTACAATATATGGAATAGTATTTTATATAATTAACAAGTGGATAGTTAATCATATTTTAAAAGTTTAAAATATTTTCAAAATATAATAAAGGCTTTATAATATTTATTAATGCGATTAGGGGTAAAGAATGAGAATTAATAAGGAAGATATCATTAATAGTTCATTAATAAATATTATTTTATTTTTGTTAGTTTGTTTAAATGTTGTAGGTAGTGATATTTCTTTTAGATTGGTTTTGGATTTAAATCTTAAAGAGATATATGCCTATGGTTATGATATTTGTTTTGGCTTAATAATTACTAGTATAGTGTGGCTTGTAAATAGTTATCGTTTAAAAAAATATTTAATAATTGTTTTTAGTTTTTTGTATCAAGCTTTAAGTTTTTATTTGCTTATGAAGGTGCAAAATGATATTTTTTTGATTCTTTTAGTTAATGATATTGGTAATTTTATATTTCAGATTGGTTTATTTATATTAATTTTTGTTTTTACTATTGTTTGTTTAATATTGCTTGATAAAAGATTAAAGCAAATAAAATTACCAATTATCTTTAGTTTGATGGCAATTATTAGTTTAGTTGGTGGTATATTGGGTTATAGCGCTATTAAGAATTATGTTAAGCAAGATTATGAACTTACTAAGTTAAATAGACATCCTGGTTATGTTGAAAAGTATCGTCATAGTTTAGATGATTATGAAGTTATTGAAAAATTAGGTTTATTTCGTTATGAACAGACCTTAATTGAAAATTATCACTTTAGTTTAAATGCTCATAAGATTAGTGATGAAGCCGCTAATGAAGCTCAAAAGTTTTTAGATGCTTATGTTAATAATGATAATAAAAATGAATATAGTGGTATTTTTGC